>JBPYES010000304.1:0-3519 GCA_051984825.1 Jatrophihabitantaceae bacterium | reverse complement strand
CGCGGTCCTCGAGCTTCACCAGCAGGACATCGTCGATCAGCTCGGCATGTTCCGGCCCGCCGTCGGCCAGGTTGTGAGCCACTGCCGTAATCACGATCCCGCGGGCATAGGCAAATCGTGCGACCAGCCGCAGCGCGTCAGCGGCGTTGCCGGGCGGCTGCACGGCGGGAGCCGGCCGGCCATCGATCAGACACCGGGCATCGGGCACGTCTCGGTAGTCGAGCTGGGCCCGCAGCCGCACCGCCGGGTCGCGGATCACTGCGCGCAGCGAGGACGCGGATGCGGTAATGGCGACGATGGCGTCCATGTCATGGCCTCCGCCCCAGTACATCACCGTTCGCCCTCATCGTCGACGCACTCCGTCGCGCTCCGCCAGGGCCGAACGGCTCGGCCGGATGGGACCGACGCCGCTGCCGTCACGCTCGTCTGGCAACCACGCTTTAGCTATGGAGATCCTCGTCGGCATCGACGGCTCGGCCGAGAGCGATGCCGCGCTCGCCTGGGCCGTTGCGGAGGCGCATGTCCGCGGCTGCGGCATCGCGGTCGTGCATTGCTGCGAGTCGTGCTACTACGGCCTGTGGACGGCGACGCGCGCGTTGCGTGAGGAGCTCCGCGACATGGCGCGCCCTATCCTCGCCGACGCGCTCAGGCAGGCGGCCGGCCTCGACCCGTCCGTCCCGGTGCGCGGCGCCGTCCTGGTCACTGAGCCCACACGCGCACTCGTCCGGCTGTCGGCGCGCGCCGAGCTGGTCGTAGTCGGCCGCCCGGACCGGGGCGCCTTGTCCCGGCTGCTACTCGGCTCGATCACCCGCTACCTGCTGGCAAACGCCGCTTGCCCGGTGGTCGCCGTCCGCACCGCCGGCCCGGTCGACCGGGTCGTCGCCGCGATCGCCACCCCGGACGCCGACCAGCAGACGGTGGCTTTCGCGGTCGCCGAAGCGGAGCGTCACCATGTGCCGGTGCACGTCGCCGTGACGTACTCGACGCACGGCCCGGTACTCGCGGAAACCGTCCCCCGCGTGTGCACGCCCACTGACCTACTCGTGCTCGCCGACCACCGACGCGGCCGCATCCCCCACCAGCTCGAACACGATGTCGTCGCAGCGCTACACAGCGCACCCGGACCCGTCGCCGTCGTCCCCGAACTACGCGAGACGCACGTGGCGGGGACGAAGGTCCCTGTCGCAGCGGAGTTTCACGTGCTCGGATGAGCGGCATGCCGCTGTCACCAGCGCTGGACGTCATCTCCGACGACGAGTGCCGCGACCTGCTCGCTAGCGCGGAGATCGGACGCGTGATCGTCTCGATCGACGCCCTGCCTGCGGCATTGCCCGTCAACCACTGGCTGATCGACGACACGATCGTGTTCCGTACCGCGCCCGGCACCAAACTGACGGCCGCCCTGAATCACACCGTCGTCGGCTTCGAGGTCGACGAGATCGATCCGGCAACCCGTTCCGGCTGGAGCGTTCTGGTGATCGGGACGAGCAACGTCGTGAGCGACCCTGCGGAGATCGCGCGCCTGGACCGGGCCGGCTTGCGCAGCTGGGCGCCGGTGGCTGCGCCGCACTACGTCCAGATCAGAATTCAGCGGATCTCGGGTCGCCGGCTCAGCAGCCGGTGACCAACGCCGGGCCAGCCTGGGCCCAACGCCCCTGATACGCCACGTCGCGCGGCGAGACGCTGGTGGCGAACGAGGAGGCGTCATGACAGAACGAGAACGCTTCGACGTCACACCAAAGCCGGCACGACATGCCGGCCTGGCCGCCGAGCGATACCGGTCCGCGTTACACCGTTACGTGGCGGCGATCAGCAACGCCGATCAGCGCGAAGAGCCGCCGCGCAGCCCGCTTCAAGAGGCGTACCGCTGGAACCTGGAGAACAACCTGGTACGCGACGTGATGACCACGAACGTGGTGTCCGTGACCGTTGACACGCCGTTCAAGGCGATCGTTGACACCCTCGCCACCTGCCGGGTCAGCGCCGTCCCGGTGGTCGACGCCGACTACAAGGTGCTAGGCGTGGTATCCGAATCCGACCTGCTCGCCAAAGTCGTCGCAGGCGGCGACCCGCGTGTCCGGGTCGGCACTGGGCGCGCGGAAAAGGCTGAGGCGCGGCGCAAGTCGCACGCCGAGACGGCGCGGGAGCTGATGCGCTCCCCAGCCGTGACGGTGCGCCCCGAGGCATCTGTCGTGCACGCCGCACGTCTAGCGGCGATCGAGCACGTGCGCCGGTTGCCGGTTGTGGACGCTCAGGGTGTGCTGGCCGGCATCGTGACGCGCTCGGACCTGCTGCGGGTGTTCCTCCGCGATGACCGTGAAATCCGCGAACACATCGGGAACATGTTCGCCGACCAGTTCTGCATCGACACAAGCGCCGTCGACATCTCGGTGCGCGACGGAATCGTGACCCTGACCGGGCAAGTCGAACGACGTGGCCTGATCGCGCCGTTGCTCGATGCCGTGCGCACCACAGCCGGCGTCATCGGTGTGCACGACACTCTCACCTATCGATTTGACGACACATTCGCGCCGGCGCCGCGCGCGCCGATGTTCTGAGAGCGTGGCCCTCTGCCGGGCTAGGAGGCGACGTGTAGCACGGCTTCCGGTTCGCGCCGCGGGGTGCGCACCAGGTCCGCGAACGGCCCGCCCGGGTAGCCGACACGCAGCATGATCTGCGGGAAGCCGATCCAGCCCATCAGGCCCTGGACCCGGGTCCGGAACGCCGCGAAGTCGACGGCCTGACTCAGCACGCAGGTGGACAGGTCACGCAACTGCGCCTCGATCATCAGCCGCATCATGGCCCGCCCGGCGCGCAGGTGCTCGGCCGCGATGTCCGAGTCGGTGAAGATCACCGCTATGAGCGGCTGCTCGTCGACGTCGCGGGCGATCAGCTGCCCGCCCGTAACGCCGACCTCGAAGTCCCGCAACGGCACGTCGGTGTGGCGGGGGTGCTCGTCCGGCACGTGCGGGATCGCCTCCAGGGGCACGCCGTCGACCATGGCGTGCACGTCCGGGTCCCGCAGCCACCGGTTCATCTCGTCCTGATACGCCTGGTCGTCGCGTTCCACACGGTCGGCCCAGCTCACCGCCACCGCCAGATTGATGCGCTGGTCCGGGTCGGACGGGAAGTCCACCCGGGCGGCGGCGTCGCTGCCGGCGGCACGCAACGCCTCGACGACATCGTCGGCTAGCTGGTGCAGGGCGAACGGCCGGCGGTCACTGCGCCGGTCGAGTGCCGCCTGCGCTTGCGCGGCGCTTCGCTCATCGGGCTCGGTGCGGCCGACTGGACGGAACAGCGCCAGCGCGTCCGGGTCCGACGGGTCGGGCATCAGGGTTGTCTCGACCTGCCAGCCATCGGCGCGCATTGCCACCTCGGTCAGGTGCATCGCCGCACCGCAGCTGATCAGCAGGGAATGGCCGTCCGGGTCGGCGACCGCCAGCTGCCGGGAACGATCGGCCAGTAGCGTCAGGCCGGCGTCGTCGAGCCGCCACGCCCAGGGCTGCGTGTTGTGGATCG
>JBPYES010000303.1:0-9483 GCA_051984825.1 Jatrophihabitantaceae bacterium | reverse complement strand
CGAGATGCGGCAGGAGCACCGGAGCGATCCGGGTGTAGTAGTCGATCACCTCGCCCTTGGTGAACCCCGTCTCGGGGTAGAGCACCTTGCCGAGGTTCGACAGCGACAGTCGCCGGCCCTCGACCTCGACGGTGACCCGATCAGCCATCGCGTGCGACCTCCCGCGCGGATTTGTCGTCGCGGACGCCGACGAAGACCGGATGGCGCAGTCGCCCGTCGTCCGCCCAGTGCGAATATGTGACCTCGACGACCACCTCGGGCTCGACCCAGGTGACGGCGCGGCCCGGCGAGGGCGGCGGCACGTCCGCGAGCGCGGTACCCGGGCGCGCTCGCAGGCGGCGCGAGAGCTCTGTCACATGCCGCCCCGACAGCCCACTGCCCACCTTGCCGGCGAAGCGGAGCACGTCCCCGTCGTAATAGCCGAGGAGCAGCGAGCTCAGCGTCGCGCTCGCGTCGAGGGCGTCGGATTCCCAGCCGACTACGACGAACTCGCCACCCTGCCGAAACTTGACCTTGACCCATTGGGCGGTGCGTGTCCCCGGGCGGTAACGGCTGGTCACCCGCTTGGCGACCACGCCCTCCAGCCCGTGCGCCTGCGCTGCCTGCTCGGTAGCCCGCCCGTCGTCGAACGACGGGCTGACCGTCCACTGTGGATAGTCGGTGGCCAGCCGTTCGAGCGTCGCGCGCCGTTCGGCGAACGGACGATCAGTCAGGTCGACGCCGTAGAGGCGCAGCAGGTCGAACGCGATGAACGACACCGGAACGTCGGCCGCCAACTGTGCTGCCTGGCGGGCCACGCGGACGTGCATACGCAGCTGGAGCCGTCCGAAAGACGGGCGTCCCTCGTCGAACGCGACGATCTCGCCGTCGATCAGCGCGTCCTCGATTCCGGCGCCCAGCCCGGCGAGTTCCGGGTAGGCGACCGTGACATCGTTGCCGAGACGGCTCGTGATCTGCACCGCACCGGCTGTGACAGAGACCAGGGCGCGCACTCCGTCCCATTTGAACTCGTATGCCCAGCCCGGCCCGGACGGCAGCACGCTGCCCGCGGTTGCGAGCATGGGCATGGGGGGAGCGGGCATCGCACACTCATCTTGCCCTGATCGGGAATGATGGTCGGAACGGCAGCCGAGTTAGGAGACTCGCATGCGGGCAATCTGGAAAGGTGCGGTGTCATTCGGCCTGGTGAACATCGGCGTCAAGATGTTCGCAGCCACCGAAGAGCGCGACATCAGCTTCCACCAGGTACGGCGCAGCGACGGTTCCCGGATCCGGTACCGGCGGGTGGCCGAGGCCGACGGCGAGGAGGTCGCGTACGCCGATATCGCCAAGGGTTACACGCTGCCCAGCGGCGACACGGTCGTGCTCACCGACGACGACTTCGCCGACCTGCCCCTGCCCAGTGCCCGGGTGGTCGACGTGCTTCAGTTCGTGCCGACCGATCAGATCGACCCGATCTACTTCGCCAAGAGCTACTACCTGGAGCCTGAGCAGCCAGCGGTAAAGCCGTACGTCCTGTTGCGCGACGCCTTGGACAGCAGCGGCATGGTCGGCCTGGTCAAGGTGGCGCTGCGCAACCGCGAGCAGTTGGCAACGCTTCGGGTGCGCGACGGGGTGATCGTCCTCGAGACAATGATCTGGCCGGACGAGGTGCGCGATGCGAGCTTCGGCTTCCTCGACGATGACGTGCAAGTGCGCCCGCAGGAACAGGCGATGGCCGAGTCGCTAGTGGCCAGCATGGCCGGCGACTTCGAGCCCGAGCAATACCACGACGACTACCGCGAGGCGCTCCAAAAGGTCATTGAGGCCAAGATCGAGGGACGCGAGGTCGTCGATACCGCGCCCGCAGCTCCCGACACCGGCCAGGTGGTCGACCTGATGGCGGCGCTGCGCGCATCCGTTGAGGCGGCCAAGCGCAGCCGGGGCGAGGAACCCTCGGCAAAGAAAGCCCCGGCAAAGAAGGCGGCCGCGAAGGCGCCGGCCGCGAAGGCCCCGGCGAAGAAGGCGGCCGCCAAGAAGGCCCCGGCACGCAAGGCTGCGTCAGCGAAGAAGGTCCCGGAGAAGGCCGCCCGGCGCAAGTCGGCGTGATGCTCGCGCCGCGGCTGTCGTCAACCCCCCTGCCGCCCCTGGATGCGTCCGTTCCGCCGTGGCCCGGCCGCCGGGTGCAGGTGGGTGCCGCTCAGCTGTTCGTGCGCGCCACTCCGCCGGGCGGTGAGCCGGCGCTGCTGGTGCACGGGCTGGGCGGGGCGTCCACGAACTGGACGGATTTCGCTGCGCAGCTCGCGCCGTGGCTCGCGATCGAGGCGCTGGACTTGCCGGGGTTCGGCCGCTCCGGGCCGGCACCGGGCCGGGATTACTCGGTCGGCGCCCACACGCGAACTGTGACGCGCTACCTGGACGAGTCCGCGCGCGGGCCGGTGCACCTGTTCGGCAACTCGATGGGCGGCGTGATTGCGATCCTGATCGCCGCGCAGCGTCCCGACCTGGTACGGACCCTGACGTTGACGTCACCGGCGGTCCCGGACCTGCGCCCGCAGCGGCTGGGAACTGACCCGCTGCTGAGCTTTGCGCTCATACCCGGCACGGGGGGAATGATCCGCCGGCGCCTCGTCCGTTACCCGGCAGACGCGCGCGCCCACGCAGTGATCGAGATGTGCTTCGCGGACCCATCGCGAGTGCCGCCGAACCGGCTGGCCGAGGCGGTCGAGGAGATCGAGCTGCGCGACGGATACGGTTGGGCGACAGATGCGCTGTTGCGCTCCTTGCGCGGCCTGGTGCGTACCTACCTGGTCACCGGCCACCGCAGCCTCTGGGCGCACATGGCGGCCATCACCGCCCCGACGCTGATCGTCTGGGGCGCACGTGACCGGATGGTCGCTCCGGCTCTTGCGGCCCGGGTAGCACGCACGATTCCGGGCGCTCGGCTGCTGGTGTTGCCCGACGTCGGCCATGTCGCCCAACTCGAGGACCCCGTGACGACCGCCCGCGCAGCGCTGGGCCTGGTCGAGGACGCCCGGCGGGTCGGCCGTCCGGCCGGAGAGGGTGTGGCACCCTGATCGCGTGCGAGATGTCCGGGATTACGAGGCCGTGAGCATGCGGCCGCGCGATGAGTATCTCGACGACGAAGAGCGGTACGCGGACGAATACGACCAAGGCCCTGGGGCGGTGCGCCGTGGCGTCCGCAATTTCGTGCGCCGCTACGGCTGGCGTGCCTACGCGCTGCCTGTGCTTACCGTCGTCACCGTCGTGGTGCTCATGACGACCACGTCGCCCTCGCACAAGACGGCGACCCCACCGCCAGCAACGCCGACGGCCGGGCACACTGCCGGGCATTCGGCGGCGCCGACCACCCCGGGGACCACCCAGCTCAAGAGCGACCAGCCTGGCGGCAACGCGCAGAACGAGGTGCTGGCGTCCGACGCACTGCCGCCCGGTCCGGCATACACGGTGCACGGCACCGGAACGTTCCGGGTGCTGCCCGGCACCGGCCCCGTGGTCGGCCACGGAACGCTGCACCGCTACACCGTCGATGTCGAGAACGGTGTCACCGGTGTGGATCTCGCGGCTTTCGCCAAGCTCGTCGACACCTCGCTCGACGACCCCCGCAGCTGGACCGCCCGCTCCGGTGTTGCGCTGCAGCGCGTGGACTCCGGGTGGGCGGACTTCCACGTCACGCTCACGTCGTCAATGACGGTGCGTGCCCTGTGCGGCTTCGAGCTCAAGATCGAGACGTCGTGCTTTGCCCCCAACCAGGACTCTCGGGTGGTGCTCAATGTCGCTCGCTGGGTACGCGGCGACGTCGCGTATATCGGCGATCTCGCCGCCTACCACGTTTACATGATCAACCACGAGAGCGGCCACGCTCTCGGGCACATGCACAGCCACGTCTGCCTGTCGAACGGCTTGGCGCCGGTGATGATGCAGCAGACGATCGGGTTGCGTTCGGTCAGCGGCACGATCTGTGCCGCCAACCCGTGGCCCTACCCGCCGGGCGCCACGGATGCGCCGGGCGTCGAGGCGCCGGACACCCCGCAGAACAGTCCGCGCATGCCCCACTAAGGGCGCCATCGCCCGGCGGTTCCACCGAGCGACACATCCGGCGGATTGACACGATGAGCGCTCGCGCGAAGAGCCCGCCGGCCGCGACGCGGCCCGCGCCGAAAGGCGCGGAGTGGCGCGAGGTATCCGCCCCTTGGGGGCGGTGCCGGAGCGACACATCCGGCGGATGAGACGGAATACTGGGGAGTGGGCTGCCCGTTGACCCCGTGAGATAGACAGCTGGAAGGACGTTTGCCGTGACCTTGCCCCCGCTCGTCGAGCCCGCCGAGTCGCTGAGCGTCGACGAGGTGCGCCGCTACAGCCGGCACCTGATCATTCCCGATGTCGCGATGGCCGGCCAGAAGCGGCTCAAGAACGCCCGCGTCCTCGTGGTGGGTGCCGGAGGGCTGGGCTCGCCCGCGCTCATGTACCTGGCGGCGGCCGGCATCGGCACGCTGGGCATCGTCGACTTCGATGTGGTCGACGAGTCGAACCTGCAGCGCCAGGTGATCCACGGGCAGAGCGACATCGGCCGCCCCAAGGCGGAGTCGGCCCGCGACAGCGTCCGGGAGATCAACCCGCTGGTGAACGTCATCGTGCACCAGGAGCGCCTGGACAACGACAACGTCCTCGAGATCTTCTCCGGCTACGACCTGATCCTTGACGGCACCGACAACTTCGCGACGCGATACATGGTCAACGACGCCTGCGTGCTGCTCGGCAAGCCGTACGTATGGGGGTCGATCTACCGGTTCGACGGCCAGGTCAGCGTGTTCTGGGACAAGTACGGCCCGAACTACCGTGACCTGTACCCAGACCCGCCACCGCCCGGCATGGTGCCGTCGTGCGCCGAGGGCGGCGTGCTCGGGGTGCTGTGCGCCTCGATCGGATCGGTGATGGTGAACGAGGCCATCAAGCTGATCACCGGCATCGGCGAGACGCTGCTCGGCCGGCTGCTCGTGTTCGATGCGCTCGAGATGAGCTGGCACGAGATCAAGATCCGCAAGGACCCGAACACGGCGAAGATCACCGAGCTGATCGACTACGAAGCGTTCTGCGGTGTGGTCTCGGACGAGGCGGCTGCGGCCGCGGTCGGCTCGACGATCACGGCATCCGAGCTGAAGGATCTGCTGGATTCCGACAAGCCGGTGTACCTGGTGGACGTGCGCGAGCCGGCAGAGTGGGAGATCGTGCGCATCCCCGGCGCGACCTTGATCCCGAAGGACGAGATTCTGCGCGGCGACGCGCTCGCCTCGCTGCCCCAGGACAAGCAGCTCGTCATGTACTGCAAGACGGGCGTGCGTTCGGCCGAGACGCTGGCTGCGGTCAAGGCGGCCGGGTTCTCCGACGCGGTCCATGTGCAGGGCGGCGTGACAGCCTGGGTCAAGCAGGTCGATCCCAGCCTGCCGGCGTACTGACGGCTTTCGCTCGTCGGTGCCGGCAGGTATGACTGGCACATGAGCGATCTCTTGCAACTGTTCCGGGTGGGGTGCGCGCTGTTCGGATCGCGCGTGCATGCCGTCGGCGCTGACCAATGGGGCCAGGCTACGCCGTGTGCTGAGTGGGACGTAGCCACGTTGGTCGACCACGTGATCGACGAGCATCTGTGGGTGCCGCCTTTGCTCGGCGGTCACGACCTAGCAGCCGCGGGCGGCATCGTCGAGTCGGCCAAGACGACGATCGGCACCGACCAGGCAGCCGCGTGGGACGCCGCTGTTCTTGCCTCGCAGCGTGCGTTCGGCGAGCAGGGTGCGCTCGACCGAGACGTGATGCTCTCGCGTGGTCCGACGCCGGCCTCGGACTACATCGGCGAGATGATCGCCGACCTGACGATTCACGGCTGGGATCTGGGTCGGGCGATCGGCGTGCATGATCCGCTGCCGGGGGAGCTGGTGCAGTTCGTGGCCCCACTGGCCGAGAAGTTCAGCGGTGCGGAGCCGTACTTCGCGCCTGCCGTAGCGCCGCCCGCTGATGCAACCGACGAGGAGCGCATGATCGCGCTGACCGGCCGCCAACCGCGATGAGCGCGCACCGCACAGCCCGGTGAACCTCGAACTCGCCGAGCGCATCCTGGCCTGTGTCGAGGCAATCCCAGCGGGTCGCGTCATGAGCTACGGCGACGTCGCCGAATGCGCCGGCGCACGAACGCCGCGACTCGTCGGGCACGTGCTCCGGCACGACGGGGGCAGCGTCCCATGGCACCGCGTACTACACGCCGACGGCACCTTCGCCGACCACTTGCGCGACGAGCAGCGCCAGCGGTTGATCGCGGAGGGGGTCCGGGTGACGGCGGGCCGTGTCGACCTGCGCGTCTACCGATGGGACGGGAAATCGTCGTAGCGGCATGCTGGGATGAGACCGTGACCGCGACCTATCGGCTGGTGCGCCCGACGCGCACCGCGGTGCCGGTGCCCCAGCTGGACGACGCCCAGCGCCGCGTCGTCGAGCACGGCGGCGGACCGTTGCTGGTGCTGGCTGGTCCCGGCACCGGCAAGACAACCACCCTGGTGGAGACGGCCGTGGCGCGGATCGCGGCCGGCGTGCCCGTCGAGCAGCTGCTGATGTTGACCTTCGGGCGGCGCGCGGCCGGCGAGCTGCGTGACCGGGTCACCGCCCGCCTCGGCGGCACGGTCCGCGAGCCGGTAGCGCGCACCTTCCACTCCTACGCGTTCGGGGTGCTGCGCATGGCAGCGGTGGCGGCGCAGCTTCCTGCGCCGCGGCTGCTGTCCGCGCCGGAACAGGACGTGATCCTGCGCGAGCTCGTCGGCGGCGACATGTCCCGGTGGCCGGCAGCGCTGCGCCCCGCCCTGGGCACCCGGGCGTTCGCCGGCGAGCTACGTGACTTGCTGCTGCGTGCCGTCGAGCGCGGACTCGACGGTCCGCGCCTGGCCGCGCTCGGGCGCGCGCGGCGCCGCGACGACTGGGTCGCGGCCGGCGGTTTCCTTCAGGAATACCTGGACGTGACCTCCCTCGCTCGGCCCGGCGCCTGGGATCCGGCCGAGCTGATCCGCGCGGCCACCGACGCCCTGCTCACCGATCCGGCATTGCTCGCTCGCGAACGGGCGCTGCGGCGGCACATCCTCGTCGACGAGTACCAGGACACTGACCCGGCACAGGCCGAGCTACTCGGACTGCTGGCCCGCGGGGCCGACGAGCTGATCATCGTCGGCGACCCTGACCAGTCGATCTACGCCTTCCGGGGTGCCGACGCGTCGGCGATCCCCGATCGGTTCGGCGAGCTGCCCATCGTCGCACTGCGCACGTCGCGGCGCGCCGGGTCCGCGCTGCTGGCAGCCACTCGCCGGGTCGCGATCCGGCTGCCCGGCCGGGCCGAGCACCGGATGCTGTCCGCGGCCCCGGGCGCGCCGCCGGGGCGCGTCGAGGTGGCGCTGCTGCGCTCGGCCGCCGAGGAGGCGTCCTACGTGGCGGCGATGCTGCGTGGTGCGCATCTCGACGACGAGCTGCCCTGGTCCCGGATGGCGGTGCTGGTCCGCTCCACGACGACCACGTTGGCCGTGTTGCGGCGGGCACTCGTGGCGGCCGGTGTGCCCGTGGCGGTGCCCGGCTCGGACGTCCCGCTGGCAGAGCAGCCCGCGGTGGCGCACCTGCTTACGGCGCTGCGCTGTGTGCTGCGCCCGGACGAGCTCACCGAGGACGTCGCCGAGCACCTGCTGCTGGGCCCGATCGGACACGCCGACGCGCTTCAGGTACGCCGCCTGCGCCGCGAGCTGCTGGCCACCGGTGAGGGCCGCCTGGCGCCCGCGCTGCTCGACGAGCCCGGCGCGGCAGTGCTGCCGGAGCGGGTGCGGCGGCCGGTCCAGCGCGTGGCGTCCGTGCTGGCGGCGGGCAGCCGGGCGCGCTCCGCCGGACCGAGCGCCGAGGACGTGCTGTGGGCGGTCTGGCACGCTACCGGGCTGGCGCATGTGTGGGAGTCAGCGAGCCTGGCCGGTGGGCCCGGGGGCGCGGCGGCCGACCGCGATCTGGATTCGGTGATCGAACTGTTCGAGGCGGCGGCGCGGTTCACCGACCGGCAGCCCGGCGCGCCGCCCGAGCGCTTCTTCGAGCACCTCGAGGCGCAGCAGATCCCGGGTGAGTCGCGCTTCCTGAGTCCGATGCGCAGCGAGGCTGTACAGGTGCTGACGGCGCATGCGAGCAAGGGCCTCGAGTGGGATCTGGTCGTGGTGGCCCGCGTGCAGGAAGGTGTGTGGCCTGACCTGCGCCGGCGCGGCACGCTACTCGGCTCGGAACTGCTGGTCGACATCACGGCCGGACGCGACGGGGCGGGTGTGTCGACGCTCGCACCACAGATCGCCGAGGAGCGGCGACTGTTCTACGTCGCGGCCACGCGGGCGCGACGCCGCCTCGTCGTGACAGCTGTGGGCGGCGACGACGAGCAGCCGTCCCGGTTTCTCGACGAGATCGACCCGATCGAGGAGGAGCGTCCGTACGCGAACGTGCCCCGCGGCGTACACCTAGCTGACCTGGTCGCCGCGTTACGCGCGGTGGTATGCGATCGGGCGGCACCGCTTCCTGAGCGGCAAGCCGCGGCGGCGGAGGTGGCCCGGCTGGCGCGCGCCGGCGTCACCGGGGCGCATCCCGACGAGTGGTGGGGGCTCGCCCCGCTGTCCGACGACGGACCGGTGGCCGACCCGGATCGGCCGGTGACCATCAGCCCGTCGCGCATCGAGTCCTACCTGCGCTGCGAACTTCGTGCCCTGCTGGCTCAACTCGGGGCGCGCGACGACGACCAGGTAGGGGCGTCGCTCGGCACGCTGATCCATGAGGTTGCAGCCGTGGCAGCTCCTGACGCCGACCTGCCGGCGCTCGAACGGCTGCTGGACGAGCGCTGGCACACCCTCGACTTCGGAGCGTCGTGGCTGGCCGCCCACGAACGCGAGCGCGCCCGGACGATGCTCGCCAAGCTGATCGAGTGGCTGCGGGGCAGCCGCGCGACGCTGTCGCTGGTCGACGTCGAGCGCGATTTCGACGTCGTCGTGGGTGCGGCGAGGCTGCGCGGGCGCGTCGACCGCCTGGAGCACGATGCGGCCGGCCGGTCGGTAGTGATCGACCTCAAGACCGGGCGCAGCAAGGCCGAAGACCCAACGAGCAACGCCCAGCTTGGCGCCTACCAACTGGCCGTCGAGGCGGGCGGCTTCGGCCCGGCGAGCTCCGGCGGCGCCCGGCTCGTGCAGATCGGCACGTCGCACAAGCGCGTTGTCGAGCAGGTGCAGACACCACTTGCCGAGGCCGAAGACCCGGACTGGATCGCCGACCGCGTCCAGCAGGTGGCGCAACGGCTACACGGCAGCGTGTTCACGGCCACCGTGAACTCCTACTGCGGCGCATGCGACGTCAAGTCCAGCTGTCCGCTCATGTCCGAGGGCCGGCAGGTGACGGCATGAGCGCCGCCCGAGCCCGGAGCAGCCGGTGATCTCATCCACGCAG
>JBPYES010000302.1:0-6650 GCA_051984825.1 Jatrophihabitantaceae bacterium | reverse complement strand
TGAACGATCTGCTGGCCGGCGGGGCGCCCAGTACCGCGGAGGACGTCGTCCTCGCCACCAAGCTGATCGAGGAGGCGGGCGGCATCGACTGGGCGGCCCGCGAAGCCGACGCCCATCTGGGCCGCGCGCTCGAGCAGCTCGAGATACTGCCCGCGCCGCAGCACGTCGTCGCCGACCTCGTCGGCCTGGCGCGATACGTTGTCGATCGTGATCACTGAAGGGTCTGATACGTGACCAGCCTTGCCGCCGACGCTCGGGTCACGGTCGATCGCGCGCGCGTCCATTTGGAGGGACGGCAACATCCGGACGGCTGGTGGAAAGGCGACCTGAGGACGAACGTCACAATGGACGCCGAGGACCTGCTGCTGCGCCAGTTCCTGGGCATCCTGCGCCGGGACGAGCTGGAGCGCTCGGCCCGCTGGATCCGTTCCCAGCAGCGCGCCGACGACACCTGGGCAACGTTCCACGCCGGCCCGGCCGACCTCAACACCACCGTCGAGGCGTACGTCGCGCTGCGGCTGGCCGGCGACGCGCGCGATGCCCCGCACCTGGTCAGGGCCCGCGAGTTCGTGCTCGCGAGCGGCGGGCTCGAGGCCACCCGGGTGTTCACCCGCGTGTGGTTGGCACTGTTCGGCGAGTGGTCATGGGAACAGTTGCCCGCCATGCCGCCGGAGCTCGTGCTGCTGCCGCCGTGGGTTCCGCTCAACCTCTACGACTGGGGCTGCTGGGCCCGGCAGACCGTCGCGGCAATCACCGTGGTGGCGACGCAGCGCCCGGTGCGCCCCTTGCCGTTCAACGTCTCCGAACTGCGCAGCGGCGTTACCCCACCGCCGGCCAAGACGGGGTTGACCGCGCGTGCGTTCGAGACACTTGACCGCGTCCTCAAGCTCTACCACCGCTCGCCGATCAAGCCCGGACGCCGCCACGCGTTCAAGCGCGCCGCCGAGTGGATCATCGCCCGGCAGGAGGCCGACGGCGGGTGGGGCGGAATTCAGCCGCCGATGGTCTACTCGATCCTGGCGCTGAGTCTGCTGGGCTACCCGCTCGACCATCCGGTGATCGTCGCGGGGTTGCGAGCGATCGACGGCTTCACCAGCCACGAGGGCGACCTGCGTTGGATGGAGGCGTGCCAGTCTCCCGTCTGGGATACCTGCCTCGGCGTCACCGCCCTGCTCGACGCGGGCGCCAAGCCCGCCGATCCTGCGGTGGTGCGGGCCTCGCAGTGGATGCTCGGCGAGGAGATCACGGTCACCGGCGATTGGGCGGTGCGCCGGCCGGGTCTCGCGCCCGGGGGATGGGCGTTCGAGTTCGCCAACGACAACTACCCGGACATCGACGACACCGCCGAGGTGGTGCTGGCCCTCAACCGCGTCGGCGACGCCACCGTGCCGGGCATCGACGCCGCTATCGAGCGCGGGATCGCGTGGACGATCGGCATGCAGTCGAAGGACGGCGGCTGGGCGGCATTCGACGCCGACAACGTCAGCCGGCTGATCGGCAAGCTGCCGTTCTGCGACTTCGGCGCGGTGATCGACCCGCCCACCGCCGACGTCACCGCCCACGTCGTCGAAATGCTGGCCCATGCCGGGAAGGCCGGCACGCCGGAGTGCCGCCGTGGCGTCACGTGGCTGCTCGACAACCAGGAGCGTGACGGGTCCTGGTTCGGACGATGGGGCGCCAACTACGTCTACGGCACCGGCGCCGTCGTCCCGGCCCTGGCGGCGGTCGGAATCGCGAGCGACACGCCGGCCATCCGCCGCGCGGTGCACTGGCTGGAGCAGCACCAGAACGCCGACGGCGGGTGGGGCGAGGACCTGCGCTCGTACGTCGACACTGCCTGGCACGGACGCGGTGACTCGACCGCGTCGCAAACCGCGTGGGCGCTGCTCGCACTGTTGGCCGCCGGTGAGCAGTCGCAGGCGGTAACGCGAGGCGTCAAGTACCTCGTCCGCACGCAACGCGCGGACGGCTGCTGGGACGAAGACCTCTACACGGGCACCGGATTCCCCGGCGACTTCTACATCAACTACGAGATGTACCGCCTGCTCTTCCCCATCAGCGCCCTCGGCCGGTATCTGGAGAGGCAGCGATGAGCCCCCACCCCGGCGAATTGTCCGTGTGTCGGGTCGGTATAACCGCACGACACGCGGACAATGTTGCGCTGGCCGCGAAGGAGGTGCGCTGATGCCCGGTCTGACAGTTGTGGCGGCGTTGCGCACCGAGTACGCAGCCCTGGTCGGCCGCGTGCCCGGTGCGGACCTCGAGCGCTGCGGCATGGGACCGGAGCGGGTGCGTCGCTGGCTGCCACGCCTCGCCGAGCTGGCGCCCGAGGCACTCGTCGTCGCCGGTGTGGCCGGCGGCCTGGACCCGTCGCTGCGTCCCGGCGATGTCGTCGTGGCGAGCGAAGTCCGCGACGAGCACGGGCGCATCGTGCTGCGGGCCGCCTCGCCACTGGTCGCGGAGCTGCGTCGCATGGGCATGCGCGTCCACTTCGGCCCCATGGTCAGCTGCGACAAGATCGTCACGGGCCAGCAACGCGAGAAGCTCGCGAAGACGGGCGCCCTCGCCGTGGACATGGAGTCGGCGGCGATCGTGCGGGCGATGGGCCCAGCTGCAGAGCGCCCGCCTGTCGCCGTGGTCCGGGTCATCGTCGACACGGCGTTCATGCCGGTGGCTCGGCCCTCGACGGTCGCGGCCGGGGCGCGTGCGCTGCTGACGTTGCGCCGGCTCGCCCCGGCACTGCGCCGCTGGGCCGACCTCACCGGGCCGCGGCGCGTGCTGCTGGCCGGTCCGCGGTCGTTCTGCGCGGGCGTCGAGCGGGCGATCGACATCGTTGAGCAGGCGCTGCGCCGCTATCCACGTCCGGTGTATGTGCGGCGCCAGATCGTCCACAATGCGCATGTCGTCGCCGCCCTGCAGAGCCAGGGCGCGGTGTTCGTCGACGAGCTGGACGAGGTGCCCGACGGCACCACCGTGGTGTTCAGCGCGCACGGTGTCGCGCCCGCGGTACGCGCGGAGGCGGCGCGCCGCAATCTGCGGGTCGTCGACGCCACCTGTCCGCTGGTGGCCAAGGTGCACACCGAGGCGCGGCGCTTCCTCGGCCGCGGCGACAGCGTGCTGCTGATCGGCCACGACGGTCACGACGAGACGGAGGGCACGCTCGGCGAAGGGAACATCCAGCTGGTGCAGACGCCAGAGGAGGCCGAGAAGGTCGAGCTGGCCGATCCGGCCAAGGTGGCGGTCCTGACTCAGACAACGCTCGCCGTCGAGGAGGCCAACAAGGTCGTCGGCGTGCTGCGCCGCCGTTTCCCGCTCATCGAGTCGCCGCCCACCGAGGACATCTGCTACGCCACCACGAACAGGCAGGACGCCGTGCGGGCCATCGCCGGCGACGCCGACCTCGTGCTGGTGCTCGGCTCGCAGAACTCGTCCAACTCGCTGCGCCTGGTCGAGGTTGCGCAGCGGTCGGGCACGCGCGCGTACCTGGTCGACGACGCCGGGGGCATCCTGCCGGAGTGGATCGAGCACGCCGGCACCATCGGAATCACGGCTGGGGCGTCCGCCCCGCCGCATCTCGTGGACGAGGTCATCGGCACGCTGCGCGCGCTCGGGCCGGTCGAGGTGGACGAGCGGGTCGTCACCCACGAAGACATCAAGTTCACGCTGCCCAAGGAGGTTGCCGACTGATGGCGCCTCATCGCCAAGCCGCTCGCTGTCCAGCCGGAATGAAGGAGAACTGAACCGATGCCCATCCCCCTGCGCCAGTCGGCGCGGATCGGCTGGTACCTGTTCAACCAGAAGCTTCACAAGCGGGAGAAGTTCCCCCTGATCGTGGAGCTGGAACCGCTGTTCGCCTGCAACCTCGCGTGCCCCGGCTGCGGCAAGATTCAGCACCCGCACGACATCCTTCGCCAGCGCATGCCGGTCGAGCAGGCCGTCGCCGCTATCGAGGAGTGCGGCGCGCCGATGGTGTCGATCGCCGGTGGCGAGCCGCTGATGCACCCGCAGATCGACGTCATGGTTCGCGAGCTGAACAAGCGCAAGAAGTACGTCTACCTCTGCACCAACGCTGAGCTCGTGCGCAAGCGGTGGGACAAATTCAACTTCACGCCCTCGCCGTACTTCGCGTTCACGATCCACGTTGACGGGTTGCGCGAACGCCACGACCAGGCCGTCGACAAGCAGGGTGTGTTCGACGAGGCGGTGGCGGCGATCGCGTTCCTGAAGGAGAAGGGGTTCCGTGTCACCACGAACTCGACGTTCTTCAACACCGATACCCCGCAGACCATCATCGACGTGATGAACTTCCTGAACGACGAGGTCAACGTCGACAGCATGATGCTGTCGCCGGCGTATGCCTACGAGAAGGCACCCGACCAAGACCACTTCCTCGGCGTCGAGGAGACGCGCGAGCTGTTCCGCAAGGCGTTTGCCAACGGCAACCGCAAGCGCTGGCGGCTCAACCACTCGCCGCTGTTCCTCGACTTCCTCGAGGGCAAGGTCGATTTCCAGTGCACGGCGTGGGGCATCCCGTCCTACTCGCTGTTCGGCTGGCAACGGCCGTGCTACCTCATGGCCGACGGCTACGTGAAGACGTACAAGGAGCTCATCGAGACGACCGACTGGGACAAGTACGGACGCGGCAGGGACCCCCGGTGCAACAACTGCATGGCGCACTGTGGCTACGAGCCGACGGCCGTGCTGGCCACCATGGGGTCGCTCAAGCAGAGCCTGCGTGCGCTGCGGGAGCAGACCTGAGCTGACGAGATTTCCGCCGGCCGCGATCGAGGGGTAAGTTCAGGCAATAAACAATCTCGGACGATGGGGTGGTCGGCATGAGCCTGCAACCGACGCGGGCGGACAAGTTCAGCTTCGGGCTGTGGACGGTTGGCTGGCCGGCCCGGGACCCGTTCGGGGATGCAACCCGCCCACCCCTGGACCCGGTCGAATCGGTGCACCGTCTCGCCGAGCTCGGCGCCTACGGCGTCACGTTCCACGACGACGACGTGGTGCCGTTCGGGTCATCTGACAGCGAGCGGGAAAAGCACCTGGAACGCTTCCGCGCGGCGCTCGACGAGACGGGACTGATCGTCCCGATGGTGACCACGAACCTGTTCACCCACCCGGTGTTCAAGGACGGCGGGTTCACCAGCAACGACCGGTCGGTGCGCCGCTTCGCGCTGCGCAAAGTCGCCCGCAACGTCGACCTCGCGGCATCCCTCGGCGCGCACACCTTCGTGATGTGGGGTGGCCGCGAGGGTGCCGAGTCCGACGCCGCCAAGGACGTGCGCGCCGCCCTCGACCGTTACCGCGAGGCCGTCGACACGCTTGCCTCCTACGTCAAGGAGCAGGGCTACGGTCTGCGCTTCGCGCTGGAGCCGAAGCCGAACGAGCCACGCGGCGACATCCTGCTGCCGACCGTCGGGCATGCGCTGGCGTTCATCGCGGAGCTCGAGCACGGCGACATCGTCGGGCTGAACCCCGAAGTGGGTCACGAGCAGATGGCCGGGCTGAACTTCGTGCACGGCATTGCCCAGGCGCTGTGGGCCGGCAAGCTGTTCCACATCGACCTGAACGGCCAGCGCAGCATCAAATTCGACCAGGACCTCATCTTCGGGCACGGCGACGTGTTCAATGCCTTCTTCCTCGTCGACCTCCTCGAGAACGGCCTCGACGGCGCCCCCGCGTACGACGGCCCGCGCCACTTCGACTACAAGCCGTACCGCACCGAGGACATCGACGGGGTCTGGGCGTCCGCAGCGGCGAACATGCGCACGTACCTGCTGCTGCGCGAGCGGGCGAAGGCGTTCCGGGCCGACCCCGAGGTGCGCGAGGCACTCGAGACGACCGGGGTGACATCGCTGCGCGAGCCGACGCTCGCTCCCGGAGAGACGCTCGCCGACCTGCAGAACGATCGCAGTGCCTTCGAGGACTTCGATCCGGACGTGGCCGGCGCGCGGGGCTACGGCGTATCGCGTCTGAACCAGCTCGCTTTGGAGCACGTGCTGGGCGCTCGGTGATCGCGGCGCCCGCCGGGCAGCACACAGTCCGGCGGCACAACCTGGCGCTGGTGCTCGGGGCGGTGGCCACTGCCGGGCGCAGCACCCGCGCCCGGGTGGCCGATGCGACCGGTCTGACCCGGGCGACCGTGTCGGTGCTCGCCGATCAGCTGCTGGCTGCCGGGTTGCTCGACGAGCTGGACCCGGACCGGGGCGTGCCGGGCCGGCCCGGCAATCCGTTGCGGCTGAACCCTGGCGGCCCGGGTGGGCTCGGCGTGGAGGTCAACGTCGACTACCTGGCCGCGTGCGTGGTCGGCCTGGACGGAACGGTCCGGGCACAGCATGTGCTGGCGTTCGACGTTCGGGCCATCGCGCCGGACGTCGTGTTGCGCCGCGCCGCGCGCCTTGCGGAGCGAGCCCGTGCCGACGCGGGCGTCCCGGTCGCCGGCACGGTGCTGGCGCTGCCCGGGTTGGTCGATCACGCGGGCGTGCTGCGCAGGGCGCCGAATCTGCCGAGTTGGGACGGCGTCGCGCCCGCCGAGACCCTGGGCGCACTGCTCGGGACGGACGTCGAGGCGGGCAACGAGGCGAACCTGGCCGCACTGGCCGAGGCCGCGGCCACCGGGCTGCGTGACTTCGTCCACGTATCCG
>JBPYES010000301.1:0-3896 GCA_051984825.1 Jatrophihabitantaceae bacterium | reverse complement strand
GACGGCGAACTCGCCCTGGACATTCGCGCGTCCCTCACTCCGGGCACGGTACTGACGATCATGAGCGGCGACTTGATCAAGGGCAACTTCCGTTCCCTGCCGGAACGGCGGGTGCTGAACGCGGGCCCCCAATTGTTCAGGGTGTCCTACCAGGACGGCGATGTGACGCTGACCGTGGTGCGGACGCTGCCCGGGGCAGGGTCCGGCGGCGTCTAGCCGCACGTGGCCTGCCCAGCCAGGCTCGGTTCGAGTCCCCTCAGCTCCACCAATATTTCTGGGGATCTAGCGCGCGCGGCGCAAGGTTTCGGTCAGAGCGCCGCGAAGAACGTCCCGATATCACGAGCGAGCAGTTCTGGTTCCTCTACCGCGGCGAAGTGCCCACCCGTGCTCATCTGCGTCCACTGACGCACGTTGTAGAGGCGTTCGAACCACTCGCGCGGCGGGTCGCCCTCGTCAACGAAGTGATTGGTGAATGCCGCAACGGCAGTCGGCACCTCGACGTAATCGTCGGGGCCGATCGGGACGCCGAACCAGCGGTTGTCGTAGTAGTCGCGAAGCGACG
This sequence comes from Jatrophihabitantaceae bacterium, assembly GCA_051984825.1. Lineage (GTDB taxonomy): Bacteria > Actinomycetota > Actinomycetes > Mycobacteriales > Jatrophihabitantaceae > DASXRA01. The sequence goes on along the minus strand of JBPYES010000301.1, from coordinate 3,334 downwards.
GCGTGATGGTCTGCGTCGCCCAGTAGAGCGTGATGGTGGTGAGCAGGAAGTCGCGGGACAGGTGCGCATCGGGGTCACCCTGGCTGTCGGTCCAGGATCGCCATTTCTCGATGATCCAGGCCGCGAGCCCCGCCGGTGAGTCGGTGAGCCCGTAGCCGAGGGTCTGCGGTTTCGTCGATTGAATGGCGCTGTAGCCGCGTTCGGCCGTGGCCCAATGATCGTTCTGCTCGATATAGCGGCGCTCGTCCGCGGACAGGGGCCGCGATTTCGGTCCGGTGTAGGGCGGGATCTCCGCGGTGCTCAGGTGAATCCCCAGCATCGGGCCCGGATCGTCGAGCGCCATGTAGGTGGCCACGCCCGCCCCGAAGTCGCCGCCCTGCGCGCCGTACCTGTCATATCCCAGTCCGTGCATCAGGGCGTGCCACCGTGTCGCGGTATCGCGGCTCGTCACCCCGGTACCCGGCGGTCGGTCGGAGAACCCGTAGCCCGGCAACGACGCGATCACGACGTCGAAGGCCGGCCCGTCGATGCCGTGCTCAGCCGGGTCGGTCAGCAGCGGCACCAGCGGCAGGTACTCGGCGAACGTGCTCGGCCAGCCGTGGGTCAGGAGCAGCGGGACGCCGCCGCCATGCCTGGCCTGCTCGTGCACGAAATGAATGCGTGCACCGCCGATCTCGGCCTGGAAATGATGAACGGCGTTGAGCCGGCGCTCCTGGGCGCGCCAATCAAACCCGTCGGCCCAGTAGTCGAGCAGATCCCTCAGGTAGAGCAGGTCGGTGCCCTGGCTCCACGCGTCTCCCGGTGCGGCATCCGGCCAACGGGTGGCACGGACGCGAGATCGAAGATCGGACAGTACGGCGTCGTCAAGCCGGATCGAGAACGGCACGACATCCACGGCCACCCCCGAAGTCACCGGCCGCAGCAGAGTTCGACTGCGACGCACCGCAGCGTAGCCCGGTGAGCGTGATGCCTCGGCAACGACGCCGCGGAGATCGCCGTCGAGCGTTACATGCTTGACTTCTACCTAGGGCTAGGTAGAGTTAGACCATGGCTGATCGGCTGCGCATGACGCTCCCCACTCAGTTCGTGCTGCGCGCCCTGCTGGCTGACCCGCACGCGGAGCTGTACGGGGTGGAGATCGGCGACGCGGCCGGGCTGCCCAGCGGCACCGTGCATCCCATCCTGGCCCGCCTGGAGGGCCTGCGCTGGGTGCAATCGCGCTGGGAGGACATCGACCCCAAGCTCGAAGGGCGCCCCGCACGGCGCTACTACCGGCTCACCGACGCCGGCGCGCAGGCCGCCCGCACCGCGCTAGCCGAGGCGTATCAGTCGAAGCGCCAGGTGCGCATGCCACGGCCGGTGCCGGAAACCTCATGAGCACCGACCGGGGGTGGGGTCATGGCTGAGGGCGCGATGCGGGCGGCCGGGTTCTGGCCCCGGCACACCGTCCAGGTGGCCACCCGCGTGCTTCCCGGCGCGACCCGTGAGCGTTACCGGCAGGAGTTCCTCGCCGAGCTGTACGGCCAGGGCCGGGCCCGACAGTTCCACCAGACAGCCGGCGTGCTGAGTCGATCCTTGGCCTTGCGCGCCGCGATCAACACCCCGTCAGAGGAGGCCGCAGCCGACATGGAAATTGTCTTCCCGCGCCACCGACGTCCGCTGTCCTGCAGGCTGAATCTGCGCCACCGGTGGGCGACACTGCGCACCGAGGACGGCCAGCCGTATCTGCGATGTCAGCGCTGCGGCAAGGACGAGACCGACATCTTCGCGGCAACCAAGTCCGGTCACGAATTCGACGGCGTCCCTCCGGGGATCGGCGCCGCCGCCTTCCACGGTCCCAGCGGGAGCGCGTGACTAGCGGTTCTCCGCCACGAACTGGCTGGCGGTGAAGGACGCGCCTGCCGGATCGGCGAGGACGGCGAATCGCACCCACGGCGCATTCTGCGGCTCCGCGTGAACCGAGCCTCCGAGTTCGCGTGCTCGCACAGCTATCGCGTCCGCGTCGTCGACGGCGAAGGTGACGGTCCAGCGCGCCGGGCCGCCCGTGCGTGGCAAGATCGCCGCCACGACATCTTCGAAGCCATCGGGCGCGCCCATTTGCTTCATCCCCTCGCGCAGGCCGGGGGTGAGCTCCTCGAGATGATCGCCGTAGCCCGGCAGGGCCCACATCGGTGAGCCCGCGTCGATCGTCGTCCAGCCGAACACAGCGCCGTAGAAGGCGCGAGCCGCCTCGACGTCATCGGTGTGCAGGTTGTTGAAGTTGACCGCGCCATGCTCGTTGACGGCGGCCGAACCACGGTGCGATCCGGGCTGCCACACGCAAAAGACTGCGCCCTCAGGATCGGCGAACATGGCCATCCGTCCCGCGTCGAACACGTCGAACGGCTCGGTGAGCACCTGCCCGCCCGCCTCGCGCACCCGGGCCGCAGCGTCGTCTGCGGAGTCCACACGGATGTAGGTGTTCCACACCGCCTGCGGTAGTGCACCGGGGGGCAGCGAGGAGATCGCAGCCACGTCCCGGCCGTCGATACGAGCCATGTAGTAGTGAGCCCCGGCATCCGGGGCCATCGCGTCCTCGATCTCCCAGCCGAACAGCCCGGAGTAGAACCGGGTGGCGGCTTCGGGATCGGGCTGGTTGGTGTCGACCCAGCACGGCACGCCGGCCGGGTAGTCCTCGCGCGTACTCATGGCCGCAGGCTACCGCGGGTCTTATCAGGCGATCTGGGCAGCGACTGGCACTGATCGCGCAGTCCCACGACGCCCGTGCAACCTTTTGGTCCGAGACGGTGTACTTACCGCGTGCGGATGGATGTACTGGGCAGCGACTTCGAGCAGTTCGTGCGCGATTCGTCGCCCGGGCTGCTGCGCACCGCGTACCTGCTGACCGGCGATCGCGGCCACGCCGAAGACGTGGTGCAGATGGCGCTGCTGCAGGTGGCCCGCAAGTGGCGACGCATCCGCGGCGAGCCCACCCCGTATGCCCGCCGGACAGTTGTCAACCTCGCCAAGAACCACTGGCGCGATCGCTTCCGGCGGCCGTATGAGAGCACCCTGACCGTCGAGCCCGGCTGTGCCCCACCCGACGCGGACGTGCTGCTGCAGCAGGTGCTGGTGCGCGCCGTGATGGAGCTGCCCGCACGCCAGCGCGAAGTGCTCGTGCTGCGTTACTTCCAGGGCCTGTCGGTCGAGCAGACCGCTGACGCACTGGGCTGCAGCGCCGGAACCGTCAAGAGCCAGACCCACCACGCCCTGAGCAAGCTGCGCGAGTCACTCGGCGATCCCGCCGACCTGAAGGAGAACGATCATGCTAACTGACGACGACCTCACTACCTTG
>JBPYES010000300.1:0-5078 GCA_051984825.1 Jatrophihabitantaceae bacterium | reverse complement strand
CTGATCAGCTTCGGCGCCTTCGCTCCCGGGACGAGCACCGCGCCGATCACCAGGTCGGCGTCCAGCACGGCCCGCTCGATCTCGTAGGCGTTGGAGGTCACCGTCTGGCAGTGACCCTGGTAGATGGCGTCCATCTGGCGCAGCCGGGCGACGTTCTTGTCGAGCAGCAGAACCTCGGCCTGCATGCCCAGCGCGATGGCCGCGGCGTTCTGGCCGGAGACGCCGGCGCCGATCACGACGACTTTCGCCGCGTACACGCCGGGCACGCCACCCATCAGCACCCCGCGCCCGCCGCCTTGGCGCATGAGCTGGTACGCGCCGACCTGGGGGGCCAGTCGGCCGGCCACCTCGGACATCGGCGCCAGGAGCGGCAGCGACCCGTCGGGCAGCTGCACGGTCTCGTAGGCGATGGCGGTGGTGCCGGCGGCGAGCAGCGCGTCGGTGCACTCCTTGGACGCCGCGAGGTGCAGGTAGGTGAACAGCACCTGGTCCTTGCGCATGCGGTGATATTCGTCGGGTACCGGCTCCTTGACCTTCAGGATCAGCTCGGCGGTTCCCCAGACGTCGTCGGCTGTATCGAGGATGCGCCCACCCGCAGCCTGGAAGGCGTCGTTCGGGATGGCTGAACCGACCCCCGCGTCGCGCTGCACGAAGACCTCGTGCCCGCGTGCGACAAGCTCGTGCACGCCGGCCGGCGTGATCGCCACCCGGTATTCGTGGTTCTTGATCTCGGTTGGGATGCCGACCTTCACGACGTGACCTCCACAGGCTGTCGTTGGCTATGGAATACCCGAATGATGAATCATCGCGCAGCAATCTGCTACCAGGCTGATGATGATTCGCTAGATTGCAGGCGTGGCCACAAGAAGTTCATCCTCCCAAGGTGCCGGTGTAGCCGGGTCGAACAATCTTCGAGTGCCGGAATTGGACGCTGTCGACCAGCGCATACTGCGGGTGCTGGCGCGTGACGCACGGGTGCCCAACAATGCCCTGGCCGAGCACGTCGGCATCGCGCCGTCCACCGCTCTGGGACGCGTGCGTGCGCTGCGGGAGCGCGGCGTCATCCGCGGCTACCACGCCGACATCGACCCGGTCGCGCTGGGCCGGCCCATTCAGGCGATGATCGCCGTGCGGCTGCAGTCGCACGCCCGCGCGCACCTGGAGGATTTCGCCGCGCAGGTGGCCGAGTTGCCCGAGGTGCTGAACGTGTTCTTCCTCGCCGGCGCGGTCGACTTCTACGTGCACATCGCCGCGACGAGCACCGATAACCTGCGCGCCTTCGTCGTCGTGAATCTCAGTGGCAATCCCGACGTGGCGCTCACCGAGACAAACCTGATCTTCGAGCACATCCGCGGCCGAGCAACGCGCTAAGAGCTCCTATATCCGCTTCCAGGCCTCGGTTAGCACCGAGCGCAGGATCTGCTCCATCTCGTCGAACTCGGCCTGCCCCACGATCAGCGGCGGCGACAGCTGGATGACCGGATCGCCGCGATCGTCGGCCCGGCAGTACAATCCCGCGTCGAACAGCGCCCTGGACAGGAACCCGCGCAGCAGCCGCTCCGACTCCTCGCCGGTGAACGTCTCCTTGGTGGCCTTGTCCTTGACCATCTCGATGCCGTAGAAGAAGCCGTCACCCCGCACATCGCCCACGATCGGCAGGTCGGAGAGCTTCTCCAGCGTGGCGCGGAACGCCGCCTCGTTGTCGAGAACGTGCTGGTTGAGACCCTCCTTCTCGAACAGATCGAGGTTGGCCATCGAGACCGCGGCCGACACCGGGTGGCCGCCGAACGTATAGCCATGCGGGAAGTAGTCGCTGCCGTGCCAGAACGGTTCGGCGACGCGATCGCTGACGATGCAGGCGCCGATAGGGGAGTAGCCGCTGCTCATGCCCTTGGCACAGGTGATCATGTCTGGGACGTAGCCGAATTTCTCGCTGGCGAACATCGGGCCGAGTCGCCCGAACGCGCAGATCACCTCGTCCGACACGAGCAGAACGTCGTGGCGGTCGCAGATCTCGCGGACGCGCTGGAAGTACCCGGGTGGCGGTGGGATGCAGCCTCCGGAGTTCTGCACCGGCTCGAGGAATACCGCGGCGACGGTGTCGGGGCCCTCGAACAGGATCGTCTGCTCGATCTGGTCGGCGGCCCAGCGGCCGAACGCCTCGATGTCGTCGCCGTGCTCCGGCGCGCGGTAGAAGTTGGTGTTCGGCACCTTGAAGGCTCCGGGCACGAGCGGCTCGAACGGCTCGCGTGCTGCCGGGATCCCGGTGATCGACAACGCCCCGTGCGTTGTGCCGTGGTAGGCAATCGACCGGCTGATCACCTTGTGCTTGCGGGGCTTTCCGACCAGCTTGAAGTAGTTCTTGGCCATCTTCCAGGCCGTCTCGACTGCCTCGCCCCCGCCCGTCGTGAAGAAGACCTTGTTGAGGTCGCCCGGCGTGTACTCGGCGAGGCGGTCGGCCAGCTCGATCGCCTGCGGGTGGGCGTATGTCCAGAGTGGAAAGTAGGCGAGCTGCTCCGCTTGCCGGGCAGCTGCCTCTGCGAGCTCGCGACGGCCGTGGCCGGCCTGCACGACGAAGAGTCCAGCCAGCCCATCCAGATAACGCTTGCCGTCGACGTCGAAGATGTATGCGCCTTCGCCGCGGACGATGGTCGGCACCGGTGAGTCGGCATACGACGAGATCCGGGTGAAGTGCATCCAGAGGTGGTCGCGTGCCTTGGCGTCGAGCGCATCGGCAGGGCTCGTGGTGGTCATCGGACTCCCCAGTTGTAGATCTGCTTGGACAGCTTGAGGTAAAGGAACGTCTCCGTGCGCAGCACGCCGGGGATTGCGCGGATCTTGCTGTTGATCAGATCCAGGAGATGGTCATCGTCGGTCACGACGATCTCCGCGAGCACGTCGAACGAGCCCGCGATCACCACGAGGTACACGACCTCAGGAAGCGCGGCCAGCCGCTCGGTGATCACGTCGAGGTTGCCGGTGGCCGAGATCGCGACCATCGCCTGGCGGTGCAGGCCCACCTGCATCGGATCGGTGACAGCGACTATCTGCATGACGCCGGATTCGACGAGCTTCTGCACCCGTTGGCGTACTGCCGCCTCGGACAAGCCGACCGCCTTGCCGATCGTCGCGTATGCCCGGCGGCCGTCCTGCTGCAACTGCTCGATGATCGCCTTGCTGACGTCGTCAGGCACGGCACGCGTGGCGGAACGGGTCACCTTGCCGAGCCTGCCCGTTATCGGCGCCGTTCGCAAGTGAATCCGTCGAGCGCGATGCGTTAGAGCACTGATCTCGTGGCGGCGAGGTTAGTCCGAGACGAAATCAGGAGCCGCCGTCCGCGATGGTGATCGACGCGGGCAGTTCGTCCTCGTCCCGGACAAGCGTGGGCGTCGTGCGCGTGAGGACTTCGCCGCGGAAGAACGGCGGCGACACCGCGCGCCAGATCAGCATCAGGATGATGCCGATCACAAATGTGCCGACACCGATCAGGAAGACGCCGCCGATCGTCCAGTGCGGTGAGAACGGCATGGTCCACGCGGTGTAGCTCGTGCTGACGTCGCTCGGGGCGATCCAATCGTCGTGGAATCCCCAGATCAGCGCGAAGAACATGATCAGGCCGCCCAGCGCGGGAAGTACACCGCGCATCCAGAACGCGTAGGCGCTCTCCGTCAGCGTCTTGCGGTAGTACCAGGCGCAGGCGAACCCGGTGAGCCCGTAGTAGAACGCGATCATCATGCCGATCGCTGACACTGCGTCGGCTATCACCGACGTTGCATTGCCCGCGTAATTCAGGCCCACATATATCGCAATAGAGATGACGCCGAACGTGATCGTCGAGACGCTCGGGGTGAGGTAGCGCGGGTTGATCTTGGCGAACACCCGGGGCAATGCACGGTAAACGGCCATGGAGAGCGATGTGCGTGCCGTTGGCAGGATCGTCGTCTGCGTCGATGCGGCCGCCGACGTCAGCACCATCAAGATGAGCAGGTGGCTAAGCGTGCTGCCCAGCCCATTGCCACCGAAGACTGCCTTGCCCAGTACGGAGATCACGTCGCCGGAGTTGTCGCCGTTGCCGAGCCCGATGCCCTTGTCACCGACGCCGGCGAATGACTGTGCTGCGACGGTGACCAGCGTGTACGTGACGAGAAGCAGCACCGTCGAGATCACCGCAGCCCGACCCGGCGTGCGCGCGCGGTCGCGCGTTTCCTCGTTCACCGACACGGCGGTGTCCCATCCCCAGTAGATGAACAGCATGAGCAGCAGGCCGCGCACGAACGCCGAGAACGTGTCGATGTGGAACGGGTTGAACCACGACCAGGAGAACTTGATCGACTCGGGGACACCGTTGTTGGTGCCGACCTTGACCAGAGCCACCACTGCGAAGACGAGCAGCATGACCAACTCGATGCTGAGCAGCACCTTCTGCAATCGCGCTGACAACTCGATGCCGGCGTAGCAGATGTAGGTCATCACGGCGATCCAGGCGATGCCCACGAGCAGCACCCAACCGCTGGTCGGGTTGCTGCCGATGCCGTCGGCGTTGAAGAGCAGGAAACCGTACTGACCGGCGACCTGCGCGAGGCTCGCCATGACGAGCAGGTCGGCGGCGATGATGCCCCAACCGCCGAGCCACCCTGTGGTTGGGCCGAACGCGCGCGTCGCCCACGTGAAGGTGGTGCCGCAGTCCGGGTCAGCCCGGTTGAGCTCCTTGTAGCCAATCGCGGTGAACAGCATCGGGACGAACGCGAGCACCACGACGATCGGCGACTGCAAGCCGACGAACGCGACGATGAAGCCGAGGGTTGCAGCCAAGCTGTAGGCCGGCGCCACCGACGCCACGCCGATAACGACCGTCGAGAGCAGCCCCAGGGCATCGGACTTGAGGCCCTTGTCCGCCACCTCGCCGGACGAATATGTCGGGGTGGCTTGGGTGGTCATCGGCGTCCCCGGACGGTCAGCTCAGCGAGCGATGCGGTCGGGTGGTTCATCTGCGGCTCCCCCCGTGAAATTTGTGGATGCGTTTATCGCAGCCTCATGTCCATTCCGCAAGGGTTTCCGCGCAGGTAGTTTGCTTGGGC
>JBPYES010000299.1:0-4380 GCA_051984825.1 Jatrophihabitantaceae bacterium | reverse complement strand
CCGAGCCTGACGCCCGACCGCCGCTGGCTCCAGGTCGACTTCAGCGCGCCGCGCGCCGTGCCCTACGTCGACCTGATCCCGTATGGCGACGCCGGTGGCCGCGTGCGCGAGGTCGAGATCGCCGGACGCCGGTTCCCTGTCCACCCGGGGGTCAACCGGTTGAACCTCGGTCTGCGGTCGGCCAGCAGCTTGCGCGTCACGCTCACCGAGGTCACGCCGCCGGCGCCGGGAGCGGCGGCGGGCGCGGGCGGAATCCGCGAGCTCCGGATTCCTGGTGTCCGTGCCACCGAGCAACTTCGCCTCCCCGTCGACGCGGCCGCCGGCCTACTGGGAGCCAACCTCGACCGCGTATCGCTGGATTATCTGTTCCGCCGGACCACCGGCGACAACCCCTTCTTGCGCGGGCTGCCGAGCGGTCAGCCGTCCGCCCGTGATGTCACCCAGCCCGGCGATGCCGAGCGGGTGATGCGCCGGACGTTCGACGTGCCGGCGCGCCGGAGCTTCACCGCGTCGGCCTGGGTCAGCGCATTCCCGCAGACGCCCGACGACACGCTCGACCAGCTCGCCGGGTACCACGGCCCGGTCCAGGCGACCTCATCGAGCCGCTCTCAGGGACGGCCGCAGTGGCGGGCCTCCGCCGCGTTGGACGGAGACCCGGGCACGGCGTGGATCGGCGACTACGGCGCCGGAGCGCCGGCGTGGATCCAGTGGAGCACGCCGCGGCCGGTACGGGTCACCGCGCTGACGCTGCGCCCCGCCGCCGAGCCGGTTCGCACCCCGACGCTGGTGCGGGTCACGTGGCCGGGAGGGTCCAGCGGCGCTGTGCGGGTCGCGGCCGGAGGACGGCTGACGCTCCCGCATCCCGCGCGCGCAGACCGGTTCCGGATCGACGTGCTGCGCGCCTTGGCTCCGGCGGGTGCGACGGCCGGCGACCGGCGCGCGGTTGGGATCGCCGAGATCGAGGGCGCCGGCGCGCGGGTCCCGGCTCCGGGGGCGTCGACGCTGAACGCGCCGTGCGGCACGGTGAGCGTGCGCGTCGGCACCGGCACCGTGTCGATGCGGGTGAGCGGGTCGATGACCGCGTTCGAGCAGGGCACGCCGCTGCGCGCCAGTTCCTGCGGGCGCTCCGTGACCCTGTCGTCCGGAACCCAGCAGCTCGTGGTCTCGCCCGGGCCGTTCGCGGTCGACTATCTGCGTTTGTCCTCGCCCGCCACGCACCCGGCGATCGGCGCCAGCGGCGCCAGCGGGCATGTGGTCGCCGCGGGTACGGCCGGGCGCGGCTCCTACGACCACGTGCGGGTATCGGTCTCGCACCCGTCATGGCTCGTCCTCGGCGAGGGCTACAACCGTGGCTGGCAGGCGTTCTGCAACGGCCATTCGCTGGGGACGCCGACACCGATCGACGGCTATGCCAACGGCTGGCCGGTGCTCCCGGGGTGCCGAGACGTGCGGTTTGCCTTTGCCCCCAACCGGATCGCGGGACTCGCGTACCTGGTGTCGGCGATCGCCGGCATCCTGTGCCTGTTCGCGCTGATCGGAAGCCATCAGTGGCGGCTGGAATCGCGGCGCACGGCCGACCGGGATGAGCGCGAGTCACACGTGTTCCCGGTGCGGCCATCGGCGGCGCCGTGGCCGATCGGAGCGGCGGTCGTCGCGGCCGTGATCGCCGGCGCCGCGTTCGGGTTTGTCTTCGGACTCGCGGCCGGCGTTGTGTCGATACCAGTGACCGCGGTGGTGCTGTGGCGGGGTATCGGTGCGCGGCGGCTGACGATCGCTGCCGCGGTGCTACTCGGCGTGCTCGTGCCGCTCGCCTACGTGCTGCACCCGGGAAGCGCCGCCGGAGGCAACCACTTCGGTTACGCCCACGACCACCTCGCTGCGCACTACCTCGCGGTGGCGGCGATCGGGCTGCTCATCGGGGCGCTGTGGCGGACGCTTGCTGCGTCCCGGGGGCGCCGGCTGGGTGGCGGCTCAAGGACTTCAGATGTCGCCGAGCCACGACCAGCTCCCCAAGCACCGGCACCACCACCCGCGGGATCGACAGGCGTGACCCCGGCCGGTTGACCCAGGCGATCCCGCACGGGCGGACGCGGTAGCCGAGCCGGCGTGCGATCGCCAGCGCCTCGGCGTCAAACGCCCAGCCATCGATCCTCGCGCGCGAGAATGCATCCTGTGCGGCAGCGGCGGTGAACAGCTTGAAGCCGCAGAAGACGTCCTTCAGGGGCTCGGACATGACGGCCCGGCACAGCAGGATGAAGCCGATGCTGGCGGCGCGGCGGCGCAGCGGCTGCTGGCGCCCGACCTCCGAGGTGGGGGCGTTGCGGGCGCCGGCGACGATGTCGCACTCGCTCAGCATGGCCTCCATCTTGGGCAGCGACTCGAGCGACGGCGCGCAATCCGCGTCGCACATCAACCGGCGGTCGCCCGACGCCTCGAGCATTCCCCGGCGGACCGAAAAGCCCTTGCCCATGTTGTGCTCGTTGCGCAGCAGCCGCACGTTCTGGCCGGTGAGGAACGGCTGCAGGCGGTCCACCGTGTCGTCCGTGCTGGCGTTGTCGACGACGATGATCTCGAAGTCGCCACCCCGGGTCCTTAGAGCCTCGCCGACGGCCCGGACGATATTGGCGATCTCGGCCGCCTCGTTGTAAACCGGGATCACCACCGAGATCGAGGGCGGCGGCTGCGTCATCGGCACAGTCTATGTGGCGGCGTCGAGGCCCGGGTTTGGCGACGTTCCTGAGTTTGGGTCCTGTGGGAACCCAAACTCAGGAAGCTCAGCTCATGGAGCCGGGCGAACCCGGTACACAAGCACGCCGCCGGTGGGCACCGGTCGCACTCCGAGCGACCCGAACAGCTTCGTCCACGGTCCCGGCACGCTGCGGTCCACGACGACGGCCGTGACGCGCTTGTCGGTGACGTACCGCCGCAACTGGGCCGCGTAGTCGGGTGTCAGCTTCCCGGTTAGGAACATGTTCCAGGCGGGATAGCGGGTGAAGGCCGGCGGGAACGGGTTGCCCGCGTAGCCGTCTGAGAGGTTGAAGCGAAAGCCCGTGTTGGCCTGCCAGCGCTCGTTCTGCCCCCACGCCGGAATCGTCAGCACGTTGTCGGAGGGGTGCAGGTACTGCTTGTAGGCGCCGGACGCAAAGAACGGGGGATCGGCGATGTGCGTGTCAAACGACGAACTGCGCACGTCGGGCACGATGAACACGACCGCCAGCAGCGCCAGGCCCCAGACGGCCATTCCGGCGGGCTCCCGCGGGCGCCAGCGGCTGAGCACCAACGCCACCATCAGGGCCGCCGGCAGCACGAAGAACACGGCGAACCGGACCGGGATCGCGTATCGCAGCACCGGCAGCTGAGCGAGCAGCCGCCACGGGCCGGAGATCGACGTCTTGTGCCCATGGACGAACAGCGGCGAGCCGAGCGCCAGGACCGCCGCCACCAGCAGCGAGCCGACGATCACCCAGGTCACCCGGCTGCGGCGTCCCTGCCAGATGAACACGCCGATCAGCGCGAGCAGCGGGAGGCCCAGGTAGCTCTCGGTGCTCGATCCGATCAGCGGCGCGCTGTGGTGGCGCGTCAGCGCCACGAGCGGCGGCGGGATCACGAACGACGTCAGATCCGCCGAGAAGAACGTCGCCCCCGGCGGATAGTGGTGCCCGAACTCGAAGTACACGAGGTACGGGCTGACCACGATCACAGTCGCGACGTACGCCAGGCCGAGCAGCTTGAGCACGCCCAGCAGCGCGCCCCGCCGCGCCGGGAGCAGCGCGAACGCCAGCAGCAGCGCAATCGCGCCGAACAGCGTCGCCGTTGCCAGCACCTCGCTGGAGATCGAGCACTGGGCGATCATTGCCAGCGCCATCCAAATCACGAAGGCGCGCGATCCGATCGTGCCCTCCAGGCGTCTGAGCACCAGCAGCACGAACACGGGCAGCAGTGGCACCAGCGCCAGGTACGGCCCACCGGTCAGGTGGGTCAGCATGTACGGCGAGAACCCGTAGATGTAGCCGCCGACTAACGAGGGCCCCGTGCGCCCGGTGACGTGGCGGCACAGCAGGAATGCCGCCCACGCAGACAGCGCCGGCGACGCCAGCTGAATGACGTTCCACGTGACGGCCGGCCCGAACGCCAGCGTGATCGGGGCCAGCAGCAGGCTGGGTCCCGGCATGCCCGTCGCCCAGGTCAGGTTGAACCCGTCCGGCACGAACATCACGTGGGTCACGAACGGGTTGAGCCCGTGCAGGATCGCATGCGGCCACCACGCGAAGAACCACATGAACTGGCTTGAGTCGATCGCGTCGGAGGCGACGATCCGGCTGCCGAGGTGCCCGATCACACGGGCTCCGAACAACACCAGCGACAGCACTACATAGAGGC
>JBPYES010000298.1:0-9614 GCA_051984825.1 Jatrophihabitantaceae bacterium | reverse complement strand
ACGTCCCAGGTCGAGCACGTGCTGGCCACCCAGACCTTGCCCCTGGATCGGCCCAAGACAATGGCGGTCACGGTCAACGGCGAACTGCCCGATGGGGTCACCCCGAAAGACGTGATCCTCGCCGTTATCGCCAGGACCGGCACCGGCGGCGGGCAGGGCTACATGGTCGAGTATCGCGGCTCGACGTTCGAGCAGATGTCCATGGAAGGCCGCATGACGGTCTGCAACATGAGCATCGAATGGGGCGCCCGCGCCGGCATGGTTGCCCCGGACGACACGACATTCGCGTACCTGAAGGGCCGCCCGCACGCGCCGAGCGGGCCGCAGTGGGACGAAGCAGTTGCGTATTGGCGCAGTCTGCGCACGGACGACGATGCGGTCTTCGACGCCGAGGTCAGTCTCGACGCGTCAGCGTTGACCCCGTTCGTCACGTGGGGCACCAACCCGGGGCAGGGTGCACCGCTTTCCGGGTCTGTGCCCGACCCGGCCGCCTTCGAGGAGGAGTCCGACCGGGTGGCCGCCGAGAAAGCCCTGGCGTACATGGCGTTGTCGCCCGGCACCCGGCTGCGCGACATCAAGGTCGACACCGTGTTCGTCGGCTCGTGCACGAACGGCCGAATCGAGGACCTGCGTGCTGCGGCCGACGTGATCAAGGGCCGTCGCGTTGCCGGTGGTGTGCGCATGCTCGTCGTGCCGGGCTCGATGCGGGTGCGCGCCCAGGCCGAGGCCGAGGGACTCGACGCAATCTTCACCGCCGCCGGCGCCGAGTGGCGCAGTGCCGGATGCTCCATGTGTCTCGGCATGAACCCCGACCAGCTGGCCCCGGGCGAGCGCAGTGCCTCGACGTCCAACCGCAACTTCGAGGGCCGGCAGGGCAAGGGCGGTCGTACCCACCTCGTCTCGCCGCTCGTCGCGGCGGCCACGGCCGTCACCGGCCACCTCGCCAGCCCCGCCGACCTCTAATCCAGCCCCTCGACCGAGTTGTCCGTGCTCGGCGGCGCCGGAGCACCGCGACACACGGACAAGTCGAGAAGGAAGTGACCTGCGCTATGGAGAAGTTCACCGTCCACACCGGGCGAGCCGTGCCCCTGCGGCGCAGCAACGTCGACACAGACCAGATCATCCCGGCGGTATACCTCAAGCGCGTGAGCCGAACCGGTTTCGAGGACGGGTTGTTTGCGGCATGGCGCGCCAACGAACCGGACTTTGTCCTCAACCAGGACCGCTTCGGCGGCGCGACGATCCTGGTGGCCGGCCCTGACTTCGGCATCGGCTCGTCGCGCGAGCACGCGGTGTGGGCGCTGCTGGACTACGGCTTCAAGGCGGTGATCTCACCGCGCTACGGCGACATCTTCCGCGGCAACTCCCTCAAGGCCGGCCTGCTGACCGTGGTTCTCGACGAAAAGGTCGTGCAGCGCCTCTGGGACGACGTCGACGACGACCCGGCCATCCAGGTAACGGTCGATCTCGTCGAGCGGCAGGTCCGCTGGCACGGCGAGGTTCACAGCTTCGAGCTGGACGACTACACGCGCTGGCGGCTGCTCGAAGGGCTCGACGACATCGGCCTGACGCTCCGAAACACCGACGATATCGCGGTGTACGAGACGCAGCGCAAGCCCTGGCTGCCCACAACGGCAAATTCCCTTACGTAGCAGGCACGTTCTCGACGTACGGGTAGGCCGCAGTTGGGCCGCGGCCCTGTGATCCGTGCTGCTATTCTGAGAAATGTCTTGCGACACAAGTGGATTAGGCTTGACGCAGCGGATTCACGCCTTAACGTTGCTGGGCAAGTCGGCCATACAGGCCGAGCCGATGTCCAAGGGGGACACGTTGCCAAACAAGGCTCAGTTCATCGAGTTGGTCGCTAACCGGCTCGACGGAGACAAGAAGCGCGCGCAGCAGGCTGTGGACGCCGTCATCGACGAGGTGCAGACGCAGGTTGCGAAGGGCGAACGGGTCGTGCTGACCGGCTTCGGCATCTTCGAGAAGCGCGTTCGCGGCGCGCGCATCGCGCGCAACCCCGCGACCGGCGCACAGGTACGGGTGAAGAAGACCGCGGTCCCGGCGTTCCGTGCCGGCGCGGAGTTCAAGGCCGTCACCAGTGGCGCCAAGAAGATGGCGAAGGTCCCGGTGAAGAAGGCTGCAGCGGCGAAGAAGACGGTCGCCAAGGCCCCGGCTACCAGGGCGGCCGCGAAGAAGGCGCCGGCAAAGAAGGTCGCGGCCAAGGCACCCGCCAAGCGAGTGGCCAAGAAGGCCCGCTAAGAGCGAAGAGATCGCGGCGGGCGCCGTTAGGCGCTTGCCGTGGCTCCCCGGATCCGGTCCCGTGCGGGCTGGGACGGTGAGGCAGTGGCGCGGTCAGCTCAGGGCGTGGTGTTGTCGTAGTAGTCGGCGCTGATCGTGGCGCCCTCGGCGAAGCACAACACCCACGCCGCTCCCTTGCGTGCATGGGCGTCCTCGAGACCGGTGAGGGCGCTTACCAGCCCGGGCACAGCAATACCCTGGCTGCACACGACCGCGGCCGGCACCGACTTCGCCAGCGCGAGCAGCTCGTTACGGGTTGCCTCCGGATCGTCGAGGTACCCCTCGTCGGAGAACGCTGTGCTGATCGTCAGGTCCAGCCCGGCCGACACCGCGAACGGCTCGACCGTCTGCACACAGCGCACGCGGTCGGCCGACACCACCCGCGTCGGGGCGAACGCCGGCAGGAACGACGCCAGCCCGAGCAGTTGACGGCGGCCCGCCTTGTCGAGCGGGCGCAGCCGGTCGTCGCCCTCCCACTGCGTACGTTTGCCGGCTTTCGCGTGCCGCAGCAGCACGACCACCGACTCCGGCACGGGCTTCGCCGTGAATGCGTCCAGCACCGACCGGTCGACATCGTGACTCAGCCTGCTACGCGCGTCGGGGAACGGTACCCAGTGCAGGTCGTCGACCTCGGCGTTCGCAATGAACTCGCCGGACAGGTGGCGCATCGCCCAGAACTGCACGGTCTTGGGCACGTCGTCCACGAGATAGGACGTCTCGATCAGCCGCCGGGTCACCGCGACGAGGGCGCCCGTCTCCTCCTGCACCTCACGCACCGCGGCGGCAAGGTCAGTCTCGCCACGCTCGAGTTTGCCCTTGGGCAGCGACCAATCGTCGTAACGCTTGCGATGTATCAGGGCGATGCGCAGTGGCCCGCCGTCGTCACGCCAGACGACGCCTCCGGCTGCGCGGATGGTGGCGTCCACCGCTACTCGCCGCGGCCACCGAGTCGCTTCATCAGCCGTTCTTGGTAATCGACGTCGCCGGCGGAGCGCACCCAACTGCCGTCAGACTGCAGCTCCCACGCCTTGGTCTCCGGCGCGAACTCCGCGTCGAGGCACCAGCGCAGGTGGTCGGTGGCCACCGCATCAGTGACCCGGCAAAGCACCTCGACCCGGCGGTCCAGGTTGCGGTGCATCAGGTCGGACGATCCGATCCAGTACTCGGGCTCGCCGTCGTTGGCGAAGTAGAAGACGCGCGAGTGCTCCAGGAACCGGCCGAGGATCGAACGGGTGACGATGTTCTCCGACAGACCGGGTACGCCCGCCTTGATCGTGCAGAACGTACGCACCAGCAACTCGACACGTACCCCGGCCTGGGAGGCCCGGTACAGCGCGTCGATCGTCTGCTCGTCGACCAGATGATTCGTCTTGATCTGGATGTGTGCTTCACGGCCGGCCCGGGCATGCTCGATTTCGCGCTGGATCCGCTCGATGAGGCCGACCCGCACGCCGCGTGGCGCGACGAGCAGCGACCGGTACTCGGTGTGCCGCGAGTACCCGGTAAGGACGTTGAACAGGTCGGTCAGGTCGGCGCAGATCGCATCGTCCGCCGTGAACAGGCCGATGTCCTCGTAGAGGCGCGCCGTCTTCTGGTTGTAGTTGCCGGTGCCGATATGCGCATAGCGACGGATCGCGCCGCCCTCTTGTCGGACCACCAGCGCGGTCTTGCAGTGCGTCTTCAGCCCGACCAGGCCGTACACCACGTGGCAGCCCGCGCGCTCCAGGGCACGTGCCCACTTGATGTTCGCCTGCTCATCGAAGCGGGCCTTGATCTCGACGATCACCACGACCTGCTTGCCCGCCTCGGCAGCGTCGATGAGGGCGTCGATGATGGGAGAGTCGCCGGAGGTGCGATAAAGCGTCTGCTTGATGGCGAGGACGTTTGGGTCGGCCACTGCCTGCTCGATGAACCGCTGCACGCTCGTTGCGAACGATTCGTACGGGTGGTGCACCAGCACGTCGCCCTCGCGCAGAGTGGCGAACACCGACTTCGGCGTCTCGCCCTCGGCGAAGCGCGGATGCGTCGCCGGCACGAACGGCCGATCCTTCAGCGCCGGCCGGTCCAGGTCGTACACCTGCCACAGCGCCGTGAGGTCGAGGAGCCCAGGCACGGTCAGCACGTCGTCGGGCTGCACATCGATCTCGTTGATCAGCAGGTGGAGGATCTCCGGGTCGATGTCCGGAGCCACTTCCAGGCGGACGGCCGGCCCGAATCGGCGCCGCACCAGTTCGCGCTCGAGCGCCTGAAGCAGATCCTCGTCGCGGTCCTCTTCGACCTCGAGATCGGCATTGCGCGTGACGCGGAACAGGTGGTGCTCGACGACCTCCATGCCCGGGAAGAGCATCGAAAGGTGGGAAGCGATCAGCTCCTCCAGCGGCAGGAACTCCGCTTCGGTGGGCGTCCGCTTCACGATCACGAACCGCGGCACGTTGTTCGGCACCTTGACCCGGGCGAAGCGCTCGATGCTGCTGTCCGGGCTGCGCACCAGGACGGCGAGATTGAGCGACAGCCCGGAGATGTACGGGAACGGGTGCGCCGGGTCGACGGCGAGTGGCGTGAGTACCGGGAACACCTTGCTGCGGAAGTAGTCGCCCAGCCGGTCGCGGTGCTCCTCGTCGAGCGAGGCCCACCGCACGATGCGGATGCCCTCGCCGGCAAGTGCCGGCTCGATGTCGTCCAGGAACAGCCGGGCGTGCTGCTCGGACAGCTCGCGGGAGCGCTCAGCCAGCAGCTTCAACGTCTCGGTCGGCGAGAGGCCGTCCGCCCCCGGCATGGAAAGGCCCATCTCGACGCGGCGCTTCAAGCCGGCGATGCGGACCATGTAGAACTCGTCCAGGTTGCTGGCGAAGATCGCCAGGAACTTCATCCGCTCCAGCAACGGCTGCGTCTTGTCCTCGGCCAGAGCGAGTACCCGAGCGTTGAACGCCAGCCAGGACAGCTCCCGGTTGGTGAACCGGTCAGCGGGCAGGTCCGACGCGAGTAGCGCGGTCGGCTCGGTGTCCGGGCCCAGGTCGCCGGCGGGTACCGAATCGGACGGGTCGATGTCCATAGCGCGGACGGTCCCCGGCTGCACCGGAGCGGAAGTGTCCACGGCCGGGGTGCCAGTCATGGCGTCCATGATGCCCCGTCGGCATGAACCGTAGGGAGCAGCGCTGCGACCGTATTCGGGCCGACGCCCAGCAGCAGCGCGGCGCGCAGGTCGTCAGCGGTGTCGACGTCCTGGCGGAGGCCGGGCCCGGCGGGCAGCGCCGCGGCAGCGGTGGCGTGCCGCGCGGCGGAGCCGGGACCGAAGCGCGGATCGAACGCAGCCCCGGGCTGGGCGGTCAGCAACGTGGTTCCGGTGCCGGCCGCATCGCTCACGAACCCGCTGGGGTGCTCGGCGGCCGCGGCAAGGGCACTCGCCAGTTCGGCGGAGGTCAGCGCCGGCACGTCGCCAACGAGCGCCGCGACGCCGTCCGCCGGCCACCGATCGCGCGCGAGGCGGGCGCCTTCGGCCAGTGCCGCGTTCAACCCGCGACGCTGCTGGAGCACGTCGTGCTCGACGTCCGGCGAGTCGCCGATGCGCACCACGCGGGCCACGCCGGGAGCGTCCCGAGCGGCACGCAGTGTGTCGTCGCGGATGGCCCGCACCAGCCGAGCGTGCGCGCCGGCGTCCGCGCTGAACCCGGCCAGGCGCGACTTCGCCGCGGGCAGCGCCTTCACCGGCACAAGCACGGTCCACTCCACAACGGCATCATGAGGCAGGATGCTGACCGAGCGACGAGAGGGGGCTGGCCGGTGCCGACTCAGCAGAAGCGGCGGCGCAGCGAGAAGCTCGGGCCATGGTGGCGACTGACCTGGTTGCTGCTCTATGCGCCGGTCGGCGCCATTACCAAGTTGCGCTACCACCACATGGAGCGGATACCCCGCACCGGTCCGGCGATTGTGATCGTCAACCACATCTCGCATCTCGACCCGTTCCTGGTTGCCCGGTTCATGGTCGATTCGGGGCGGCTGCCACGCTTCCTGGCGAAGAGGAGCATTTTCGACGTTCCGGTCATCGGACGAGCGATGCGGAAGATGGGTCAGATTCCGGTGGACCGTGGCACCACGGCGGCGGCGGACTCGCTCGCCGCAGCGGTCGAGGCACTGCGCCAAGGACACGTCGTCGTCATGCACCCTGAGGGAACGGTCACTCGCGACCCGCAGTGGTGGCCGATGTACGCCCGCACCGGCGCCGCGCGCCTCGCGTTGCTCGCGCCCGACGTGCCGGTCATCCCGGTTGGCCAGTGGGGCGCGCAGGAGATGGTGGACCTCTACCACAAGAAGGTGCGACTGATCCCGCGCAAGGAGCACCACATCCTGGTGGGTGAGCCGATCGACCTGAGTCGCTTCGCAGGCGCCGCTCCGACGGCTGACACGCTACGGACTGTCACCGACACGATGATGAGCTCGGTGCGCGGGCTCGTCGCCGACCTTCGCGGCGAGCCGGCACCCACAGGAGGCTTCTACCGCTACGTCCGGCCGGAGCAGCCGCGGGACGCGGCATGAGCGTGGCGGCGCCGTGAGCGCGCGCGTCGCCGTGCTGGGCGGCGGCTCATGGGGCACGACGTTCGCCAAGGTGCTGGCCGATGCCGGCACCACGGTCACGCTCTGGACCAGGCGCGGCGAAATCGCGACGCAGATCAACACGCAGCACCAGAACCTCGACTACCTGCCGGGCGTGAAGCTGCCGTCCGGTCTGCACGCGACGCATGACCACGCCGAGGCTCTGGCCGGTGCCGATCTCGTGGCGATCGCCATCCCTTCGCAGACATTGCGGGCCAATCTCACCGTCTGGGCGCCGGACCTGCCGCAGGACGCCACGCTGGTCAGTCTCATGAAGGGCGTCGAACTCGGCACCGCGAAGCGCATGAGCGAGGTTATCGGCGAGGTGGCGCACTGCCGCCCGGATCAGGTGGCTGTCGTCTCCGGCCCGAACCTCGCGCCCGAGATCGCCCGGGAACAGCCCACCGCGACCGTCGTCGCATGCTCCGATCTCGACCGCGCCGCGTACGTGCAGCGGACCTGTAGCGCCGCCTATTTCCGTCCGTACACGAACGTGGACGTGATCGGCTGCGAACTCGGGGGAGCCGTCAAGAACGTGATCGCCCTCGCGTGCGGCATGGCGCGTGGCATGGGGTTCGGCGACAACACCGTCGCGTCGCTCATCACTCGTGGGCTCGCCGAGACGGCGCGGCTCGGCATGGCACTGGGCGCCGACCCGCTGACCTTTGCCGGGCTTGCCGGCCTGGGCGATCTCGTCGCGACGTGCGCGTCTCCGCTGTCGCGCAACCGGTCGTTCGGTGAGCGCCTGGGCAGGGGCGAGTCGCTCGAGCAGGCGCAGCAGGCGACCCACGGCCAAGTGGCCGAAGGGGTGAAGTCATGCCGGTCCGTGCGCGAACTCGCACGACGGCACGGGGTCGAGGTGCCGATTACCGAGGCTGTCGAGGCGGTCTGCTACGGCGGAATGAGCCCGGTCGACATGATCGGCCTGCTGATGGGCCGCGCGATGAAGAGCGAATCCGGCTGACCGAGCTCTCAGCCGGCGCTCGCTAGGGTGCCGGGCATGGCTAGCAAGATGAGCATGAACCGGGTGATCCATAGGGCGCTGCGCCGCACGCTCGATCGCTTCTCCGACGCGCTGGCGTCGTTCCCCGACGGCGACGCCGCCCGCGCCCGCGAGCTGTCCCGCGCGTGGCAGTTCTTCTACGCGCAGTTCACGAGCCACCACACCGGCGAGCACGCGTTCGCCTGGCCGGCAATGCGCGAGGTGGGCGTCAGCGACGAGCTGCTGGACCAGTTGGACGCCGAACACGACAAGATCGCTGTGGGCCTGACAGCCGCCGGACAGGCCATCAGCACGCTGGTAGCTACGCCGACATCCGCGTCCGCAGCCGCGGCACACGAGCGGATCAAGGAGCTCTCGGCCGTAGCTGCCGACCATCTTGAGCACGAAGAGGCCGAGCTCGAACCGGTGCTCCAAGCTAAGCGCGATACGCCTCAGATTAAGGAAATGGGCCGCAAGTTCAGCCGCGACGTGGGCATAGCCCAGGCAGGATCGTTCTTCGCCTGGCTCGAGGACGGCGCAACTCCCGAAGAGAATGCCGCGTTACGCGCAAATGTGCCCGCGCCGGTCGTGATGATTCTCACCACGGTGCGCGGCGGAAACTACCGCCGCACTATCGCGCCCATATGGCGGGCTGCTTGACGAGCGCCCGGTATGGTCGCGCGTCATGAGCGAGCACGAGGAGCCGGGCGGCGCAGCGAGCAAGGGTCGCAAGATTCGCGTTGCTGTCGTGTACGGCGGGCGAAGCAGCGAGCATGGCGTCTCTGTGGTCTCCGCGGGCAGTGTGCTCTCCGCGCTGGACCCGGAGCGCTACGAGGTGGTGCCGGTCGGCATCACCCGTGACGGCGGCTGGGTGCTCACCGGCGCCGAGCCGGAGAAGCTCCAGATCACCGGACGCACCCTGCCCGAAGTCGACTCCGGCACCGCTGTGATGTTGCCGGGTGACCCCACCGCACATGGGCTGGTCGTCGTCGAGCCGGGTGAGGGGGCTCAGGTCCTCGCTGGTGTGGACGTCGTCTTCCCCGTGTTGCACGGCCGGTGGGGCGAGGACGGCACCATCCAGGGTCTGCTGGAGATGGCCGGCGTGCCCTACGTAGGGCCGGGTGTGTTCTCCAGCGCCGCGGCGATGGACAAGGAGTTCACCAAGAAGCTGCTGCGCGCAGAAGGCTTGCCCATCGGTGAGTACCAGGTGCTGCGCCGCGGCGCGGACGTGTCTTCCCTCGACGTCGCCCACCTGGGCCTGCCGGTGTTCGTCAAGCCCGCCCGAGCCGGCTCGAGCATCGGCATCTCCAAGGTCAAGGAGTGGGCCGACTTCGCGCCCGCGGTGGAGACGGCTTTCCAGCACGACGACAAGGTGCTGGTCGAGGCGGCCATCGCAGGCCGCGAGGTCGAGTGCGGGGTGCTCGAGGACGAGACGGGCCGCCCGGAGGCGAGCGTCCCGGCCGAAATCCGGCTGGTGCGCGACCACGATTGGTACGACTTCGAGGCGAAGTACCTCGATGACGCCTGCGAGTTCGACATCCCTGCCGACTTGCCGGCTGACGTGACGGCCACCGTGCGCGATCTGGCCTGCCGGGCGTTCACCGCACTCGACTGTGCCGGCCTTGCTCGTGTCGACTTCTTCATCCGCCCCGATAACACGGTGCTGATCAACGAGCTGAACACGATGCCCGGCTTCACCCCGATCTCGATGTTCCCGCAGGTGTGGGCGGCGAGCGGGGTC
>JBPYES010000297.1:0-8651 GCA_051984825.1 Jatrophihabitantaceae bacterium | reverse complement strand
GGCGATCGAGGCGACCCTCGCGTCCGCACCGGCGGACCTGACCCGGTAGCGAGTCGCCTAGGGTCGGCATCATGCGTGCTGCCTATGCCTCGGCGCCTCATCCGGACGATCCCCTGGCCGGCCTCGTAGTCGGCGAGCGCCCCGATCCGGAGCCACCGCCCGGCTGGACGACGGTCAAGGTCAAGGCCGCGAGCCTGAACCACCACGACCTGTGGACGCTGCGCGGAGTCGGCATCCGTCCCGAGCAGTTCCCGATGGTTCTCGGCTGCGACGCGGCCGGCGTCGACACCACATCCGGCGAGGACGTCGTTGTCCACGCGGTAATCGCGGCCGAGGGCTGGGACGGCGACGAGACGCTCGACCCGGGGCGCACTCTGCTATCCGAGAAGCACCAGGGCACGCTCGCCGAGAAGGTCATTGTGCCCGCACGCAACGTGCTGCCAAAGCCGGCCGAGCTGTCTTGGGACGAGGCCGCGTGCCTGCCGACGGCGTGGCTGACCGCCTACCGCATGTTGTTCGTCAAGTCCGGGCTCCGACCCGGGCACACGGTGCTCGTGCAAGGCGCGTCCGGCGGCGTCGCCACTGCGGCGATCATGATGGCCCGTGCCGTCGGCCTGCGTGTGTGGGCGACAGCCCGCACCGAGGCGAAGCAGAAGGCGGCGCTCGACCTGGGCGCGCACGAGGCGTTCGGATCGGGGGCGCGCCTGCCCGAGCGGGTCGACGTCGTCCTCGAGAGCGTCGGCGAGGCGACCTGGGCGCACTCGGTGAGGTCGCTCAAACCCGGTGGGCGCATCGTGATCTGCGGCGCGACGTCCGGTCAGCACCCGCCTGCTGAGCTCGCCCGCGTCTACTTTCTCCAGTTGTCCGTCGTGGGGTCGACGATGGGGACGAAGGCCGAACTGGCTGATCTCATCGCGTTCCTCCGCGCTACCGGGCTGCGCCCGCACATCGACCACACCCTGCCGCTCGCGGACATGCGCGACGGGATGGCGGCGATGGCCGCCGGCGACCTCGTCGGCAAGATCGTGATCGAGATCTGAGCGTGCGCTGGCCGGTCTCGGTGAAGGGAGTCGTCTGGGTGGGCGACCGGGTCGTGCTCGCGCACAACTCCCGGGGCCAATGGGAGCTGCCCGGCGGGCGGCTCGATCGGAACGAGTCGCTCGAACACGGCCTGGCCCGGGAGATCCGCGAGGAGACGTCCTTGTCTGCCGTCGTGGGACCGCTGCTGGGCGCCTACGTCTTCGACGCCATCCCGCACAAGCGCGTCGTGGTGCTCGCCTATGGCTGCGCGGCCGCGGCCGACCAGGCACCTGCGGCGTCCGCCGAGCACAGCGAAGTGGCGCTCTTCAGCCTGGAAGAGATGGGCGGGCTCGTGGTGCCGGACCGGTACCGGGACGCGATCACACACTGGTCGTCCGACGACGCCGCGCAGTTGCTCGCACCATGATCACCGCCGTGGTGTGCGCGGCATTCGACGCAGCCACCGATAAGGCCGTCCTCGAGACGCGTGATGCGGTGCGCGCCGCGGGCGTGGCGCTTCCGGACGTGCCGCCGCACCGTCCGCACTTCAGCCTGGCTGCCGCCCGGGTCGAACGCGACGACCTGCCCCGCGTACTGGACGCGGCGGCCGCGGTGGCCGCATTGCATCAGCCGATCGCGATCCGGCTGGCCGAGGTGGGCCGCTTCGGGCGAGCCGGCGTGGTCTGGCTGGGTCCGGCCGCGTCACCGTCGCTGCAGCTACTCCAGCACGACACAGACGCGGCGCTGCAGGCGGCCGGGTGGCCCCGCGCGTTCGGCGAACGCAGTGACCCGCGGCACTGGGTAGCGCACTGCACGTTGGCAACCCGCGTTCCCAAGCCGTTCCTGCGTCGCGTGCAGGAGACGGTTGGGGCCGGCTACCAGCCGATCGAGGGACACATCGACGCGCTGGCCACGATCCTCGTCGGCGGTCGTGGCGATGTCGGGTACGTCCAGCTGGGCTGAACGCTAGGTGAGCCGGGTGGCGCCGGCGTAGTCCTGCATGTCTTGGGACGGATGCACGTACCGCACGCCCAGCGCCGGGTCTGCCGCAGATACCGCCAGGTCAGGCCCCACCATGATCTCGACGTGCGAAATGGGCGAGTACAGGAACACCAGGTCGCCGGGCTGCAGGTCGCTGGAGCTCACGTGCGTTCCGTAGCTGTACTGCGCGGAGGCCTCATGCGGCAGGCTCACACCGGCCTGCGCCCAGGCCATCATCGTGAGTCCCGAGCAGTCGAACGCGTCGGGTCCGGTCCCTGCGAAGGTATAGGCCTTGCCGACCTGGGCGATGGCGTAATCGACCGCCTTCTGCACTCCGCTAGACGAGGCCGGCGGCGCGCTGGGTTGCGGTGACGACGTCGGTTGCGGTGCGGGCGCCGCGGCTTGGGCGGCTGCTGCCCTGGCCATGGCCGCGCGAGCGGCGGCCGCCTCAGCCGCCTTCTGCCTTTCGAGGGCGGCCCGTTGCTGCGCGGTCAGCGTGGCAAGCAGATCCTTGAACTTCTTCGTCTCGGTCTCGAGCTGTGTGCGTTGCTTGTCCAGCGCGGCGGCCTTCGCTTGCGCGTCCGCAAGCAGCTCCGACGCCGTCTGCTGCGCGGCCTTGGCTTGTTTGCCAAGGGCGGCTATCTGCTGGACGACCTCGGCGCGGTGCGTCGAGATCAAGTTCAGCATGTTCATCATGTCGAGGTAGCTCTGCCCGTCCTGACTGGTGAGCAGCGCGCCGGCGTTGCTGAACGACGGAGCCTCGTACTCCTGGGTGACGGTATGCCGAAGCAGGGTGCGGGCCTTCTCGAAATCACTGGCGGATTTGAGGGCCTCGCGCTGTGCGGCGTCGGCGGCCTTCTGCCGCGCCGCGACCACGGCAGTGGCCTGGTTGTACTGCTCGTCCAGCACGTCGTTCTGCTTGGCGAGCTTGGCGAGCTTGGCAGTCACTTCTGGGATGGTTGGCTGCCCGGGTGTCGCGCCCGCAACGTGAGGCAGCACGGCGGCGCCAGCCCCGATCAGGGCGGCAAGTGCAGCACCGGCAAGCAGCGATCGAATACGGCGGGGCATCCGGTTCAACGCCACGATTGGCGGAACTCCGTTCTTCCTCGTACCGCCTACCGAGTTAGCTGACGGGTTCGGGCCGGAAGATGCCCTACGGTGCGGAGCCCCACTGCGCCGAAGGCGGTGCGTCTCCGTACCGATTCACCCCAAGGAACTCGTGGGTCCCCGGTTCACCCGCGCCGCGTTCTCTGCCTCCCACCAGAGCTACGACGCCGAGGCGATTCGGCGGTGACTATCCGGTGACTCTCTGTTTGAGGTCAATGGGCCAGAAGGTCGCGCAAAGGCTACGGGAACCTCGTGCAACCCAGCAACCACCGGCCCAAAGCAATTTGTATCGCCGCTCACGCACGATCACACTCGGTGACAATGCTCAGCGAACAGACACGGCGAAAATGTGTAGCCGGCCGTTGTTAGGCAGTGTCACGTAGGCGATCTGCTTGCCCGAACTGAGGGCTACGGACGTCGCGTAGAGGCTTACGTGGTGGTTGGGGTCAAGCGTGCTGCCGACCGGCCGGTTCCAGTGCGGGGCGGTAACCACGAGAGTGCAGCCCGGTACGGCGGCATTGTTGTACCAGTCCGCTGCGGTGATGGTGCCGGACGAGGTGCTGCCGTCGGTATAGGTGACCGTGACCGTGCCGCTCTGCGTGCCGTTGGTGCCGACCGCGAGGAACGCCAGTGTCGAGCCGGAGCCGCCCTGCGCGACGATCTGCCCCTTCGTGGTGACCACGTCGGGCTGGCCCGCCGAGACGTTCGGCCAGCTGAACCCGCCGACCGTGCCACCCAGCGTCACGCCGACCGACGCCAGCGCCTGCGCGGAGAAGCTGTAGCCCGAGCCGTCGCGGTTGCCGACGAGCGGATTGGCGTCGTCGGTGACGCCGACTGTGTCGAACGCCGCGGCGGGGTTGGCGTAGGCGACGTTGACTGTGGTCGTGCCGGTGCCGGGTGGCAACGCGTCCGACCCGGCGTATGGCGTGGTGGCCGACAGCGGTGTTGCGCCGCCGCGCGCATCGGCCGGCACGCTGACCTGCCATGTCGTCGACACCGAGGCACCCGGTGGTACCTGGGCGAACGATGCCGGCGTCTGCGCCGCACCGGTCCACCCGGCCGGGAGGTCCAGCGAGGTGTGCGCCTGCTGCACCGGCTGGGTAGAGCCGTTCGTGAAGGTCGTCGTCACCGAGATGGTCGAGCCGCCTGTTGCCACGGCGGGTGCTGCGACCTTGGTGTAGCGCGGTCCGGTCGTGTTGGTGACGTCGAACGTGCCCGAAAGCGGCAGGCTCCGCGACGAGTCGCCCACCTGCACTGTGTAGATGCCGGCGCCCAGCGTCCATGCCTGGGCATCGGTGTTCCAGTAGCCGGCCTCCTGCGCGCTCAGGTCGAAGTGCACCTGCTTGGTCTGCCCAGGCACGAGCTGCACCTTCTGGATTCCCTTGAGCTGTGTGGCCGGCTCGCCGGTGGCGGCCGGATCGCTCAGGTACAGCTGGGCGGCATCGGCGCCCGCCCGCGTTCCGGTGTTGGTCACGTTCGCGGTGACCTGCAGGTGGCTGTGCTCACCAAGGGTGGGCGCCGCCACATGCAGGTTGCTGAACGCGAAGTTGGTGTACGACAGGCCGTAGCCGAACGGGAACAGTGGCGTCAGCCCCTTGGCGTCGTACCACCGGTAGCCCACATCGAGGCCTTCCGAGTACTGCACCATGCCGTTCGTGCCGGGCCACTGCGCTGCGCTGGACGCGGGCACCTGCGCGAGCGACGTCGGGAACGTCACCGGCAACTTGCCCGACGGGTTCGCGTCGCCGAAGAGCAGTGCCGCGATGGCATCGCCCGCCTGCTGACCCGGGTACCACGCCTCGAAGACACCCTTCACCTGATTCAGCCACGGCATCGTGACCGCGCTGCCGGTGTTCAGCACGACGATCGTGTTCGGATTGGCCGCCGCGACTGCGCTGATCAGCTGATTCTGCGTGCCCGGCAGGTCAATGTTGGCCAAGTCGCTGCCCTCGGACTCGAAGTCGTTGGCATACACGATCGCCACGTCCGAACGGGCGGCCAGCGCGGCCGCTTGCCCTTGCAGGTCGGTGTTCGGCGGCAGCCAGCCCAGGTTGACGACTGCGTCGCCGCCGGCCTGGTAGTAGTCGATCTCGATCTGGGCGGGCTGCCCGGCGGTCAACTGCACCTGCGCCGTCTCGGTGTTCGCCGCCTGGTCGCGCCAGTTGTCGATCACCTGCTGGCCGTTGATGAACAGCCGGCTGCCGTCGTCGCTGGTCAGTGCGAACGTGTATGTGCCCGTCGATGGCGCGGTGATCGCTCCGGTCCACTTCACCGAGTAGTTGGTCGTGCCCAGGCCCGGCGCCGGTGAGGCACCGTTCCAGTTGTAGGAGACGTTCGGGTCGGTGCGAGTCGTCACCGGCGTGCCGGACAGGGTCGTGTTGTTGTAGTACGCAGCAGTGAGGCCTTGGCCGGTGCCCGACGAAGGCGTGAAGTACTGGCTGTCGATCGGCGGCAGTTGCCCGTTCGAGGGCGCCGTGCCCTGCGCGTACTCGACGTCGACGCCGGAACCCGCACGCGCCTTGATGCCGTCGAAGGGAGTCACCGTGCCGGTGCCGTCGACCACCGCACTGCCGCCACCGTGGGTCATCGTGTCGGTGCCCGCGCCGTCACCGATCACCGCGATCGAGTGGAGCTTGCTCGCGTCCAGCGGCAGGGCGCCGTCGTTCTTCAGCAGCACCGTGCCGTCCTCGGCTACCTGCTGGGCGGTCGCGATGTGCGCCGGCGTCGCTGCGTAGGCGTTCGGGGTGTCCGGTGACGGGTTGTCGAACAAGCCGAAGCGGAATTCCTCGCGCAGGATGCGGGTGACCATGTCGTCGAGGCGGCTCTGCGCCACCTGCCCGGACTGCACCGCCTGCTTCAGCGCGGCGCCGAAGTACGAGTCGTCAGGCATCTGCATGTCCATGCCGGCGCTCGCCGAGGCGACCGTGCTGTGTGTCGCACCCCAGTCCGAGGTGATGAATCCGGTGAACCCGAAGTCGTCCTTGAGAATCTTGTTGAGGTAGGCGTTCTCGCAGGCGTAGATGCCGTTGATGGAGCTGTAGGAGCACATCACGGACGACGGCTGCGAGTCGGCGACAGCCGTGCCGAACGCGGCGGCGTAGATCTCGTGCACGGTGCGGTCGTCGATGACCGCGTTGTCCGAGACCGTGTTGCGGTTCGTCTCCTGGTTGTAGACCGCCCAGTGCTTGACCTGCGCCATCACGCCCTGCGACTGGATGCCGTTGATGTCGCCGGCCGCGATCTGCCCGGTGAGATAAGGGTCCTCGCTGTAGGACTCGAACGCGCGGCCCCACCTCGGATCACGCACGATGTTGATCGTGGGGCCGAGGTCGACGTCCACGCCCTTCGTCTTGTCCTCGGCGCCGATCACCGCGCCGTACGACTGCGCGAGCGACGAGTCGAACGTCGCGGCGAGGTCGGCCGCGGACGGCAGCTGCGTGGTGTTGTTCATCCGGACCCCGACCGGACCGTCCTGGAGTTTCAGCGCCGGGATGCACAGCCGGGCGTCGCCGGGGATGTAGCCGGTGTACGCCGACCCGCCCGCTCCGTGCACCATCGTGATCTTCTCGTCGAGGGTCATCTGCGCCAGCACCTGCCCGGCACGGGCGTCGACCGGTGCGGTCGAACCGACCCACGGACAGGACGCGTCGTCCGCGTGCGCAGCGGCCGTGGCGGCCGGGACCGCCAGCGCGCCGGCAACGACGAGCACCGCAACGTGGGCACCCACGATCGATCTCACCGAGCTCAAGGCGGGCTCCTTCGCAGGTCGACACGAGACGGCTGGAATTGTTTCTTCTTCGTATCAATCATGTCAATAGATGGCGTAATTAATACGGTCCTACTCAAAATCACCCACGCGGTCTGCGCGGTCCGTGCTGATCGCGATGAATGGGACGGCGCTCCGAAAGCCTTTAGGCCATTGCATGGACCGAAGGTCAACTGACCCTTACTGTGTGACGATGACCACGCGCGCGGCGAACCTGCGCAAAGTGTTCGACCTGGTGCGCGAGCACGGCACGATCACCCGTCCGGAGGTCTCGACCCTCGCGCAACTGTCCCGCAGCACCGTGTCCAGCCTGGTTGCCGAGCTGATCGACACCGGCTGGGTGATCGAACGTCAGGGCAACTCCAAGGGCCCCGGGACGGGCAGCGGCCGGCCGGCGCTGGTGCTCGCGCCGGTCATGCCGGACGGGCTATTGCTCGCGATCGACTTCGGACATAACCACGTACGCGTCGCCGTCGCCGACATGGCCTGCGACGTGCGCGCCGAGCGCACCGTGGAGCTCGAGGTTGACGAGCATGCTGCGCAGGCCCTCGACGGCTGCGCGGACCTCGTCGCGACCGTGCTGACCGAGCTCGGCGCCGACCGTAGCGCGGTACGAGCCGCCGCGGCCGGCATCCCGGGCCCGCTCGACAACGGCCCGCAACGCAAGGTGCGCTCCCCCACGATCCTCGGCGACTGGATCGACCTGTCCCCCGCTGCCGAACTGGAGCGCCGCATCGGCCGGCCTATCGCGATCGACAACGATGCCAACCTCGGGGCGCTCGGCGAGCTGCGCTTCGGAGCGGGACGTCGCGCCGGCGACTTCATCTACGTGAAGGCGTCCCACGGCATCGGCGCGAGCGTCGTACTCGGCGGTCAGCCCTACCGCGGCGCGACCGGCATCGCCGGCGAGATAGGGCACACCCAGATACCGGGCGCCTCCGAACGGTGCCGGTGCGGCAACCGTGGCTGTCTCGAAACCGCGGTGTCGATCGAGCTCGTGCGCGCCGAGCTTCGCCGGTTGCGCCCGGCAGCGACGACTCCGGCCGACACGACGAACGACCCGGTCGCCCGCCGCATCGTCAACGACGCCGGGCGCACGATCGGCCGCGTCGCCGCGGACATCTGCAACTGCCTCAACCCGGCCGCCGTGATCATGGGTGGCGAACTGAGCGAGTACGGCACGCCGTTCATCGCCGGGGTGCGCGACTCGATCGACCGCTACGCCCAGCCTGCTACGTCCGAGGCGGTAGCTGTCCTGGCCGCGGAACACGGCCGCCGTGCCGAGATCCTCGGCGCGCTTGCGCTGGCCGCCCAGCTCGCGAGCTACCACACCTGACCGTCTCGTTGCGGGAAGCCGGGATCACCGCTTGTCGGTAGCGTCGCCGGTGGACAGCGCTGCGATGAACGCCTCCTGCGGCACCTCGACGCGGCCCACCACCTTCATCCGTTTCTTGCCTTCCTTCTGCTTCTCGAGCAGCTTGCGCTTGCGGGTGATGTCACCGCCGTAGCACTTGGCCAGCACGTCCTTACGCAATGCGCGAATGTTCTCGCGCGCGATAACCCGGGTGCCGACAGCCGCCTGAATCGGCACCTCGAACTGCTGCCGGGGTATCAGCTCGCGCAGCTTGGCTGTCATTGCAGTGCCGTAGCCGTAGGCCTTGTCCTTGTGGACGATCGCGCTGAACGCGTCGACCGTCTCGCCCTGCAGCAGGATGTCGACCTTGACGAGGTCCGCGACCTGCTCCCCGGCTGCCTCGTAGTCGAGGCTGGCGTACCC
>JBPYES010000296.1:0-3591 GCA_051984825.1 Jatrophihabitantaceae bacterium | reverse complement strand
TGTATCGCGGTCGCGGTGCACCTCTAAGCGCACCTGGAGGACCGATGTCCAGGCTGATGCGGGCGACAACCTTCGTCGCGGTCGCCGTGCTCGCTACCGGGATCGTTGTTATGCCGACTAGCGCGCCTGCACAACCGCCGCCGCACGTCTTTTATGCAACGCCGAACGGCGCGGGTCCGGCATGCACCCAGCCTCGGCCGTGCTCACTGGTCGGCGCTCAGCAGCGCGTGCGCGACCTGCTCGCTTCTGACGAGGGCAGCGTCAAGGACGTCGACGTGGAACTCTCCGGCGGCACCTACCGCCTCGCGGCGCCCCTGCAGTTCGGCCCGGAGGATTCCGGCCGGAACGGTCACACGGTGACCTGGACCGCGGCCCCCGGCGCGCACCCGGTGCTCGTCGGGTCGAGGCAGGTGACCGGCTGGACGCAGGTCGGCACAACTGGCGTGTGGTCGGCTGCCGTGCCCGCCGGCAGCGCGAGCCGCCAGCTCTACGTCAACGGCAGGGAGATGCCGATCGCCCAGGCGACCGCGTCGCAATTGGGTTTCAGTGGTGGCTGGCACGGCTCGGCCACGGGCTACGACCTCGGCTCGGACACCGCCGCGATCGCGTGGTTCTCGGGTTTGACGGCGGCGCAGCTCGCCCAGGTCGAGTTTGATTACCCGAATGGCAACGGCGCGTGGACCGAGTCACGGTGCCGCGTGGCGAGCCTGTCCGGCAGCACGCTGATCATGGATCAGCCGTGCTGGGGCGACGTCACCAACCGCGCCTTCTTCAGCCAGGGCAGCGGCGGCCTGCCGTCAATGAGTACGAGCACGATGCCGGCGTTGATCGAGAACGCGCGGAATCTGCTACTGCGCCCGGGCCAGTGGTTCCTCGACAGTGACGCGAACAGGTTGTTCTACTGGCCATTCGGGGGTCAGCAGCCGGCGAGCCTCGATGTCGAACTGCCCCGCCTGGAGACGCTCATACAGGGCGCGGGCAC
This sequence comes from Jatrophihabitantaceae bacterium, assembly GCA_051984825.1. Taxonomy (GTDB): domain Bacteria; phylum Actinomycetota; class Actinomycetes; order Mycobacteriales; family Jatrophihabitantaceae; genus DASXRA01. The sequence goes on along the minus strand of JBPYES010000296.1, from coordinate 2,609 downwards.
GCTCGCCAATCCGCTGCACGACGTGACGTTCTCCGGCCTGCAGTTCTCCTACGCGACCTGGAACGCCCCGTCGAGGGTCGCCGGGTTCGCGGACGTGCAGAGCAACCTGCGCATGACCGGGGCCACCAACCAGGGCATGTGCAGGTTCTCCAATCCGGCGGGCAGCTGCCCGTGGGGCCTGCTCACCCAGCCCCACGCGAACGTCGCGTTCTCCGCATCCAACGACATCACGCTGACCGGCGACCGGTTCGTCGACCTGGGTGGCGCGGGACTCAGCATCATGTATGGGTCGTCGCACAACTTGGTCCAGGGCGACGAATTCAGCGCGATCGCCTCGACCGCGATCCTGCTCGGCTGCACGGCCGACCCGACGCCGGTCAACCCGGACGTCACCCACTTCCCGAACTATGCGACGACCAACCCCGACGACCCGCAGACGATCAGGCAGAACTGCACGCCGGACGCTTCCTCAGTCGCCGGCGACACGATCGGTACGAACGAGATCATCAGCCACAACACCGTGTCAGACAACGTCATCCACAACGTCGGCACCGATTACACCTCGGCATCCGGGATCACCTTGCTGTTCTCGCAGCACACCACGATCACCCACAACGACCTCTACGACCTGCCCTATACCGGCATCACGGCAGGCGTGATCCAAGGCCACGTCGACAACTCGTCGCACCCCTACAACTCGCTGAACATCAATGCCGACAACGCGATCAGCGACAACCTGATCCACGACTACCTGCTCACGCGCAACGACGGCGGCGCGATCTACATCGAAGGACACCAGGCCGCCTACACCTATCAGCCAGACGGCACCACGATTGACTCGGCGGCGACGCTCGGGCACGGCATGCAGGCCACCGGCAACGTCACCTACAACAAGGTCGGCAGCTCCCCCGCCTACTACGACGACGCCGGTTCCGAGTGGATCAACTGGCAGGGCAACGTCGCGTTCGCGTTGAACGGCAACAGCTCGCAGGGCGGTTGCCAACCTACCGGCCACCTCTGGGTCACCGACAATTACTTCTCCAGCGGGACCCAGGACTATGGTTGCGGCCCGCCGGTGGACAGCAATGTCAACGGCACCACGTCGATCCCGTCGAGCCCCGGTCCCGGCGACATTCCGGCAAACCCGTTGAGCAGCGCCGGGCTCACCGCTCCCTTCCGATCGCTCTCGACCGCGCTCGGCCCGAAGGGCTACTACGTGTCGCAGCCGACATCCGCGAGCCCAGCGCAGGTGCTGATCGCCGGCGAAGGCTTCGACCAGGACACCCCGGTCTACTTCGGTAACCAGCGAGCGAGCGATGTCCAGACGCTGTCGCAGGGCCTCCTCCTGGCAAGCGTTCCGGCGGGCGCCGACACAACCGATGTCACCGTCGGCAAGCTGGTCGCTGCTCCGATGATCACGGACCCGGCCAATGGCAGCATCGGGCTCCCGGCCAGCTACCCGGTGCACGGCACCGGAGTCGCCGGCAACACCGTCACCGTCAGCGACAACGGCACCGAGGTGTGCCTGACCCCGGTCGGCGCCGACAGCACCTGGTCATGCAACGTGACCGGAGCCGCCGCTGGGCGGCATGTGCTCACCGCCGTGCAGGCCGATAACACCGGCGCCGCGTCCAAGCCGTCCGCCGTCGTGTTCATCGCCGGCGCGCCACCGGCGTCGGCCCGGCTCAACGACACCGATCCGTCGTTCACCGACCGCGGATTCAGCTATTCGGCCGGTCGCGGGCTCGGGGACTACCAGGACGACGTGCACTACGCCACGGCCAACGGCAGCACCGTGTCGCTGACCTTCATCGGTACCGGCATCAAGGTCTTCGGCGAGCAGTCCACCGATCAGGGCAACATCGGCGTCAGCATCGACGGCGGTTCTCAGCAGGTGGTCAACACCGCGCCTTCGGACGGCCAACGACACACCAACATCGCGGTCTACAGCGCAAACGGGCTCACGGTCGGCGTGCACACCATCGTCGTGACAAAACTGTCCGGGCAGTACATGACCTTCGACGGAGTCGAGATCGCCTACCAGGGCGGCACGATACCGCCGTCGGTCACGGTCACGCCGGCCTCTCCGTACGTGCAGCCGGGCCAGTCGACCGGCGTGGACGTCACGGTCACCAACACCTCGACCTACACGCTCAACAGCGCGCAGCTGAACCTGCAAGCCGGAGAGGGCTGGCAGGTCACGCCCGTGACGGTCGCCCTTGGAGCACTCGCGCCCGGCGCAACGACGACGACGCACGCGACCGTGAGCGCCCCGACCAGCAGCGGCAGCACGGCGATCACCGCCACCGTCACATACACGGTGGCCGGCTTCCCGTATAGCGCCGATGGCACCGCAGAGGTGGCGGTGCCCTTCGCGGATCTGGCCGCGTCGTTCGACAACGCCGGAATCACGGACGACACCAACACGAATGCCGGTGATGTGGACGGCTCACAGTCGAGTTACTCCGCCCAGGCGCTCGCGTCGGTCGGGGTAACGCCGGGCGGCACGGTCACACATGGCGGCAGCACGTTCCCCTGGCCCGCCGCGGCGACCGGACAGCCCGACAACACCGTCGCCTCAGGTCAGGCGATCACGATCAACCGGTCCG
>JBPYES010000295.1:0-17487 GCA_051984825.1 Jatrophihabitantaceae bacterium | reverse complement strand
CAGACCGTCACCTCCTCCCCGAACGGCGCGAACGTCTTCCTCACATGCTCGGGCTTCGTCAATACGTCGAAGACGAGTTCGATCGGAGCGTCGAACTCTCGGGTGATGACGATCTCGAGATCATTCGGGAATTCGATGACCGCCGATCCGTGCCGATTAGGTGTCACTGCTGCTCTCCTTACCGTTGTAGCTCTTGGAGGTAGTCGTCCACCCGATCCAGTCGGTCGCTCCACGCTTGCGCGTACTTGGCCAACCACTCGTGCAACGGTCGGAGGCGCGCGGGTTCCAGGCGGTACAGCCGGTGGCGCCCGTCCGCCCGGCAGCTGACGAGTCCCACCTCACTGAGCACCCGTAGGTGCTTGGAAACCTGCGGCTGCGACATCGAGAGCTGGTTCACGATCGCCCCGACCGCCTTCTCGCCTGCGGCCAGGGTGTCCAGGATTTCGCGCCGGCTCGCCTCCGCGATGGCATTGAAGACATCAGACGTTGTGGAAGCGCGTGCCACGCCAACATCGTATTCCGATATCGGTATGTGTCAACCCGTTCGGGATGGCCGAAGACTGGGCAACTTCCCGTGCTGTCGTGGGTAGGAGGTGTTCATGGATCCCGAACAGCGGGCTGACCTGGAAGAGCAGGTCGCGGCGATTGAGGAGTCAACCGAGCGGCGGATGCACGAGACTGCCGAACGTCTCCACGACCCTGAGCGGGTGCACCGCCGGGCGGACAGGCTCACCGCGAAGGCGCTTGCGCACCTGCGCCGGGCGCGGCTACTTCGCCAGCGCGGTGACGATCGAAACGACTCACAACCCCCGCAGTAGCGAACAACTCCTGTCCGGCCTCACCGATCGGGCAGATTGCGCCTAGCCTGATGTCGTGCCTGGGGATCCCGCCGTCAGCATCAACGACCGTGCCCTGGAGGCCAAGGTCATGACTGAGCGCGCCCGGTCGACTGTGCGTTCCGCGCGGGAGCGCAAGCGGAGCGCCGAGGCGCACATCGTCGCATCCAGGGACAGGCTGGCGAGCAGTCTCGACCGGCTTCGCGCCAACCGTCCGCTCAATTTGTAGGGCTCGCTCTTCAGCACGGCCGCGGACGGCCGGCGGCTTGAGCGAAAGCAGGCCCGACGGCGCAAGAGCCGCGGTCAATCGTCGGAGGGGAATGAGGTTCGTTTGCTGCGCGGCGTCGCGAGTTGGTCGAAGCAGTAGTAGAGGGCCAGCGCGGCGTGTACCGACAAGGTCGCGATCGCGCTGACGAACGACAGACCAATCGTGGCGAGGTAGACGATGTTGCCGACGCCGAACCGCCGGAACGCCGCCCGGGTGGCGACCGGGTCCAGGTGCTCGTGCAGCAGTCCGACGTCGCGGGTGACGGCGAGCCACAGGACGCTGTACGCGCTGCCCATCGCGAGCATCGTGCCGCTGTAGATGGCCGCGGCAATGTGCGCGTCCGAGCCCGCGGTCAGGTATTCGGCCAGGAGCCGGGTCGGAAACGGCAGCACGGAGACGACCAGCAGTAGCGCGAGGTTGGCGAACAGCACCAGCCGGTCGACCAGCTTGACCTTGCTGAACATCGTGTGGTGGTTGACCCAGATGATGCCGATGACCAAGAAGCTGACCAGATATGCGAAATAAGACGGCCATTGATGCGCCAGGGCGGAGCCGAGCCCGCCCGTGCGGGTCTGGTCACGTGGCGGGACCGCAAGGTCGAGGACGAGCAGCGTGATCGCGATGGCGAAGACACCGTCGCTGAACGCTTCGAGCCGTCCGCTGGACGTGAGCGCGGCCGCGGAGTCGCTGCGTTGCTGGGTCATGCCGACGCTCCTTGAAATCGACTTGTAATCAAGTAATCAAGCGATTCAGAATGATCGTATGCCTGAGCCTGAGATCGTCGTCGCCAACCGCGAGCATCTGTGGTGGCTGCTCGCCGAAGCGTCCCAGCTCGAGCACATGATCATGTGTCAGTACCTGTTCGCCGAGTTCAGCCTCAAGTCTGGCGACGAGCTCACGGCGAGTCAGGCCGAGGTGGTCGACCGGTGGCGCCAGACGCTGCGCGGGATTGCGGTCGAAGAGATGTTGCACATTGCGTTGGTCGCCAATCTCATGGCGGCGATCGGCGCGGCGCCCACGCTCGGCCGGCCCAACTTCCCCCGGCGATCGGGCTACTTCCCGCCCAGCGTGCAACTGGACCTGCTCCCGTTCGGCGAGCAGGCGCTGCTGCACTTCCTCTACCTGGAACGGCCGGAAGGGATGGAACGCCAGGACGCCGAAGGCTTCGTCCCGACGGCCCCACCGCTCGAACCACTTGATGCCAGCGAAGCGATGCCGCGCGGGCAGGAGTTCACGACTATCGGCCACCTCTACCGCGGCGTCGAGCGCGGATTGGCCATGCTCGCCGATCGGATCGGCGAGCGCGCCCTGTTCGTGGGCTCGCCGCGTGCGCAAGCGACCCCGGAACGGTTCCACTGGCCACAAGTCATCGCGGTTACCGACCCTGCTACCGCGCAGGCAGCTGTCGACGAGATCATCGAGCAGGGCGAAGGGGCCCGCGGCAACTGGAAGGACGCGCATTACGGGCGGTTCCTCGCCATGTGGCAGGACTACGAGGAGCTGCGACAGCGCGACCCGACGTTCCAGCCGACCCGTCCAGTAGTTGCTGCGTACTCCCGGCAGCCGTTCGACGTCGTCGACCCGGTGCCGGTCATCACCGATCCCCACACGCGCGAGGTGGCCGAAGTGGCCGCGCTCGGCTACGAGCTGGTGCTCCACCTCCTGACGCGGTTCTTCACCCACACCGACGAAACCGACGAGCAGCTCGATGTGCTCGTGAACTCCGCGATCGACACGATGGCCAGCGTGCTGCGCCCGCTCGCGACGACGCTGACCACTTTGCCCATCGGCCCCGAGCATCCCGGATACAGCGCCGGCTTCTCGTTCGAAATGTTCTACGCGATGGGCAACCTCGTGCCGTGGCGCGAGCCCGCATGGGCGTTGCTGCAGGAGCGCGCGTCCGTCCTAGCTGGGCGCTGCGCGGAACTCGGGGACGACGCCGCCCCTGCACACGAAGCTGCCGCCGCGATCGCGGCTGGCCTCGCGGCGCACGTGCCGGCTGATCTGCTGCCAGGTGGAGCGGACGACTCTCGTCTTAGGTGAACCTGTCATTGACCGAGCGTTCAAACCTGATCACTCGCCGGTGACAATCGAACCGATGACGGACTGGATTGATTTGGCCGCCGAAACTCTGTAGATCGCCTCGGAGCCATCCCAAGTGCGGCACAACCGAAGTGGAGCCCGCGATGGCGTGGACACTCACAAGTTTCGAATGGCCCAAGGAGCTGGACCCGAAGACGTGGCAGCAGGCCAACAAGAAGGGCGAACTAGACGATTTGCTCGGCGACTTGACCACCGCCAAGGGCCAGCACGACAAGATTTAAGGACTATCCATTAGTTCAGAAGAAGGCGAACCGCAACCAGGAGATTTATGGGTCAAGAGTGCAATCGCCTTCTTCAATGGCATGCAAATGAAACAGCTCGTTGGTGCGTTGCGTGTGATCGAGAAGCGTAGCGAAGCCTGCTGAAAAAGAAGCTCAGCTCGGATGCGAAGACGGCGACCAAGGCGATCAAGACGTCCTGTGGCCAGCACGCTGACTCGGTCGACCTGAAAGTCATGGGCCCAGCCCTCACTGCCGCTGCAGACAAGCTCGTTGAAGCGGACAAACAGCACACGTTGCAGTCGCTGAAGATGGTGTTCACCAACTTCAAGTCGTGCGCCCAGAGAGGCCATCCCGGCGTGCAGAAAGCCAAGGACGTCCTTCAAGCATGGCCGACTGACCCGGCGGCCGAGGATGCCACTCGGCATCAGATCGGGATCGCCTTGTACGACGACTGCCGCGATATGACACAAAACGTACAGAACCTTGTCAAGGCGATTAATTACGGAGCCGATGTGAAGCAGTTCGGATTCGAGGACCGTGACATTGTCGCGTTACCCAAACTCGCCAAGACCCTGGTACCGATCGCCAATGCGAAGGCGGGCGTCGGGGTTGGGCTATCCAAGGCGGAGATAACAACGCTGGTGCGGACCGTCGACGTTAACGCGAAGCTATACGACCAGATCTCCAGCCACGTGCCGTAAACGAATTAAGCAAGACCAGCCTCATCGCACGCGGCGATCGTTGTAGCTCCGGCGTCATTGCCCGGTTATCTCCATGCCCACATGCCTCCCGCGCGGTAATGAGAGAAGTACTGGGATAGAAGGCTCGTGGTCTCCTTGAACATGGGCGACGCGATCGCCAAGCGTTCCAGTCGGGATCCAAGCCTTCGACGGCGACGCTATGGGGTGGGTCACGGTTTGGTGTCGCCGCGCAACGTGGCGCCTCGCTGAGCGTCCAACCTCCACGAGCCACTCGGCTCGCATCACCGTTCGTTAGGGAGGACCTCATGCTCATGCGCACACGTACTGCTCGCCTGCTCGGCCTAGCCGCCGCGCTCGCCGCCGGCGCGATCGCCCTGGCCGGGGCTACATCGGCCGGTGCGGCCGGCGCGAGTCCGGTCGCTTGTCCAAGTCAGTTCCAGAGCACCATCTACCACGGCTCGGACACCGTGACCTTCTGCAACTACGCCAGCTATAACGCGGCGACGCACCAGGTGCGCGGGGTCGGCGAAATCCGAACGGCGGCCGGGCTTGCGAAGACGTCCATGTCAGAGCTGGACGTTTCCTTCTTCGACGACTTCGGCACAACGTCGTACCTCGTTGAACGAGCGGTGTTCCCAGCCGGTACCCACTTCGGCCGGACCGCGCCGAGCAACTGCCTGCCCGCCGAGTGGTATGCAATAACCATCAAGTACTCGATCCGATGGTCGGATGGCACCGCCACGCACGACGAGTACCCGGTGTTCTACAACCCCGGCGCGGCATGCAGCTGACGCGCTTCGTCTGAGATCGCGCTGCTCGACGGTAGCGGCTGGTCGTCCACGACGATCAGCCGCGCCATCGCGCTGGGACCTGTAGCGTCAACACACTGGAGGTACTGAGCGTGCGAAAGATCGTCGTGTATGAGTTGTTGTCCCTCGACGGCGTGGCCGAGGACCCCGACAAGTTCTTCACGGACTGGGACGACGTGATGGACACGAACATGGCGGCGGTCATCGACACCCAGGACGCCGTTATCCTCGGCCGGCGCAGCTACGACGAGTGGGCGCGGTTCTGGCCCGAGAGCACCATGGAACCGTTTGCGACGTTCATCAATGCGGTCGCGAAGTTCGTTGTGACCTCCACCCCGCTCGATCGCGAGTGGGCGGATGCACGTGTCGTGGAGGGCGGCCTGATCGAGTTCGTCCGTGAGTTGCAGGACCAACCCGGCGGCGACATCGGCGTCCACGCCAGTATCTCGGTCGCTCAGGCGCTGCTGTCCGCAGGCGTCGTCGACGAACTCAAGCTGGTGATCGCTCCGACAATTGCCGGCTCGGGACGCCGGCTCCTTGACGGCGTGCCGGCCCAGCGTCTCGAATCGATTCGGAGCGTGACGTCGCCAACAGGGCATCTGCTCGTCGATTACCGGGTCATTCGTTAGCCGATGGTTGCGCGGCGGGCCGTCCTCACGTCGCAACGGATCACGGTGGCCAGGGCCATGACGGGCTTCGCGATCTCCCACTCGTGCCCGAACGGGTCGAGTACTCGACCGACTCGCCAGCCATGCTCGACTTCGACGGCAGATTTCTGCGAAGCCCCTGCCTCGACAGCCTCCGCGTGAACGGCGTCCGGGTCATCCACCACGAGAAGCACTCGCCCCGTGGCTGCGCCGATCGCGCGGGGAACAACGCGCTCAGAACTCTCACCTACAGCGGCGATCCAGAACGCGGCCTCGCCGATCGCCAGTTGGGCGACGATCTCCTCGCCGTCGCCCACCACATGGAGCACGCGTGCTCCGAAGGCTCGCTGATAGAACGCGATTGCCGCCGTCCCCTGGTCGACCCAGAGCTCGGGCTGAATGGACGTCATGACGTTGAAGTCAGAGGGTGACCGCCTCTCCTTCCTTGAGTTTTGGCGTGAATGTCTTGTGGATGGTGTAGCTGTTCGATGCGACCTGACCGCCGACGGCGAGCACGGTCAGGATCGTGTCCAGCCCGGTGTCCTTGCGGGTGAAGAACAGGGTGCAGGACTGGTCCTCGACGTCGCTCTTGCCGGCTGAGGCGTACCGCATCCGGGCACCGAATTTGCCGGCATCTTTCGCCTGGCCCTTGACCGCGTCGTTCAGCGCCTGGGACGCGTAGCTCTTCGCCGAAGCCGGCAGCGCGCCCTCGATTTTCTTCTGCAGCGCTGCGTCGCTGCCGACCTTGGTGGTGCCGTACATGTACCGCATCGTGTGCTGCTTCTTGCTCTCCAGCTCGGCCCGCTTGCGGAACACGGTGATATCCCGGCTGAGATTTTTCACCGACTGATCAGTGCGGGACAGCTTGCCGATCTGCCCGCGCATCTTCTCCACCCGTCCGGCGAGCTCTTGCTGCTTCTTGGTCAGTTCGGCCTGCACGGCCTGGAAATACCTCGCGAACGGCGCGGACAGCTCGCTCTTCGCCTTGGTCTCAATGACCTGCAGCGACTTGTTCGCCTGAGCGATTGCTGCCTTGAACGATGTGACGTTCTCCGTAGTCAGAACATTGGTCGGATCGGTCATCGCGAACCCCCCAGTAGCGCACCGACACGCCGAGCAACCAGCGCCTTAGGCCAGGCTAAAACTACCCGCCCGCGCTGTCACGCCCTGGCGCACCGCTCACCGGGACCGTGTCGGCGCCTGCAGTCGGCCGGGTCGGCGTGGGCGTACCGCGACTAGCCGCTGTAGCGGAAGTCGCGGAGTACGGGCACGAGCTCCCTCGCCTCCGTAGCGACCTTGTTGAAATTGCTGTTGAGCTTGGTGTAGCCGACCCAGAAGCTCTGATACTGCTTGAGCGTGGTCTGATGGGCCAACATCGTTTTCGCAGCCTTGTTCCCGTACTCCAGGTTGCTCTCAAGGTTTTCTTTTGTTGAGTCCGAGCTCCTTTGCGAGTCTGCTGCGCTGGGCGGGATTTGCTGCGTCCTCATGCTGCTTCAACAGCCGCGGCAGCTTGTCGACGTAGGCCGTCAGCGCTTTGGCGGAATCCGCCATGGTGGCGATGGGGCCTTGCTGGACCCTCCGCAGATTGACTTTGACCGCGAAGTCGAGCGCGTCCGTCTTCTGCAGCGCCGCCTTGGTCTCGGCGAACAGGGACTGTTGCACATCGTGAGGGCTTTCTTGTGGGCCACGTCAACCGCAAGCAACCCATCCAGCGCCAGCCATTCGTCGGCCTGGTTCTTCTCGTAGGCCTGTAGCGCCTTGCCCAAGCCGGTGGACTCGCCTTTTTTCATCGGCGCACCCCGCGCGGATGACCCGAACTAAAGCGAGAATAGTCCCGTACGGCAGAGTTGACCAAGCCTGATCCATGCCGCCCGCAACTGCGGGAGCGGGTCCGAGTCGCCCGGCTTGACCAACTGCAACCGCTGACCCGATGCACCACGCAGCGAACCACACTTGGGGCTCCCGATCGGTTACGTTGACTCCGGCCGCGAGGCTGGGACGGCGCGCGACGTGCTTCGGTATGGGGGGCGCATGGCACGAGAGACGATTCGGACGCAGGAGGCGCCGGCATCGGCGCTTTACAGCCAGGGCGTGAAGGCAGGGTCGCACGTGTTCGTGTCCGGCATGGTTGGGATTGACCCGTCAACCGGTCGGTTGGCGGGCACGACTATCGAGGACCAGACGCGCCAAGCACTCGCCAACTGCACGGCCATCCTCGCCGCTGGCGGCGCCTTGCTCGACGACGTCGTAGAGGTCGGTGTCCTACTCACCAACCCTGAGGACTTCGCGGGGATGAATGACGCTTACTCCCTCGTCTTCACGGCCGACCCGCCAGCCCGCTACGTCGCCAAGCTCGGCGTCGTATTGCCCGACATCCTGGTCTCGATTCGAATGACCGCGATCATCACCTGAACGAATCGGCCCATCCGCCTAACCGACCGGCACCGGGGCATGCTCGTATACCCATTGGCCGGCGGCCCGGTAGGCCTCGACAGTCAGGGCGAGCCCGGTGTCGAGATCGACACGTGGTGACCATCCGGTGCACGCGCGCAGCCGTTGGTTGTCACAGACCAGGCGATGCAGTTCTGCGCGGCGGATGCGGCTGGTGTCGATCTCCACGTCAGGCACCGTGAGCCCCATCGCCACGGCGATCCGCTCGACCAGCTCGGCAACCGTGATGCTCGCGCCGGAGCCGACGTTGATGACAGCGCCGTCCGGCACCTCGGCATCGAGCAACGCGACCAGAGCCCGCGCCGTGTCGTGAACATAGGTGAAGTCACGTGCGGCTGCGAGGTTCCCGAGCCGGAGCCGCGACCCCGAGGCGAGCTGGCGAATGATCTCCGGCACCACGTAGGGGTGTGTCTCACGCGGCCCGTAGCAGTTGAACAGGCGCGCGACCACGACTGGCACGCCGTGCTCGGCACGGAACGTCGCGCACAACTGATCGGCTGCCAGCTTGGACACGGCGTACGTGTTGACGGGAGCGAGCGGGGTCTCCTCACGGATGGGTCCGTCGGCGTTGCCGTAAACCTCCGCCGACGAGAGGCACACCAGCCGCGAGACACCGGCATCGCGTGCCGCGGTGAGCGCTGCGAGCGTGCCCAGCGTGTTGATCTGGAAGAAGCGCCTCGGCACGTCGTACGCCTCAGGTACGAATGTGTCTCCCGCACAGTGGATGATTTCGACGGCGTGTTCGGCGCGCAGCAACTCAGCGAGCCAGCCGGCGTCGACAACATCGCCGGAGACGATGCGCAGCCCACCGCCGAGCCCTTCGAGATGATCTCGCGTGCCGTGCAGCCAGTTGTCCACCGCAACGACACGAGCCCCCGCCGCTAGCAGCTCACGGCAAACCGCAGATCCCACGAAGCCGGCGGCCCCGGTGACCGTGACGACACGGCTCATTGCGCGGCTTCACGGAGGGGATTCGCGCGACGGTGCGTGCGCCACGGCATGTCGCTTTCGCGGCCGACGTCCAGCAGCTCGCCGACGATCGCGGTGACTGTGGCCGCCGTGGTTTCGGCGGCCCGCAACACGACCGGCGACGGGCCGAACGCCGACGCCGAGATCGCCGCGACTAGATCGGCGCCCGCTCCGGTGAAGATCGACGGGCGGGGCAACTCCACCAGCCGGACGACACAGCCGGCCGCGCTCACGTCCGCAGCGACACGGACGTCCATGCCACGACGTAGTGCCTCGGCAGCATGCGCCGCAAGGGCCGCCGGATCGACGTCCGGTACCTCGTTGCGCATCGGCGAGTCGGCGCCAGCGTCGCGAGCGAGCAACGTCGCGCGAGCGGTCAGCCGGGCCAGCTCCGCGCCGACGTCGACGGCCGGCCCGGGCAGCGCGCGTGTCCGCGCCGGCTGGCCACTGCAGATCGCGTTCAACGGCGCGTTGAGCGCGGCGGTGATCTCCCGGATCGGCTGCCTGATCGAACCCAGCACGTCCAGCAGATGGCCGAGCGGCAAGCCCGGCGCCAAGGCCGTACCTCTGCGGGTTCGCCGGTCGGCGATGAGCACGTGGTAATCCGCAAGCGGGCCGGCGAGTGGGCGCGGGTCGGTCGCGATGACGGTGTATCCCTCGTGCACCGCGCGGACGAGCATCGTTGTGGTCGCGCCGCCGCAGTCGACGACGACGCCGGCCTCGGCGCCGGTGCTTGCCAGGCCGCCATCATCGCCGGTCGACTGGAGCACGAACCGGAAACCCTCGCGGCCGGCCCAGAACTCGTCGTCCGCGCGCAGCCGTGCTTCGAGGGCCGTGGCGAGATCCCCCGATCCGGCAAGCAGGAGCGGCACCTCTTTCACAGCTGGTGCCCGATCCCAGCAGCGATCGTGCGCAGCCTGTGTGCGAACGGTTCGGCGCCGAAGTCGCGAGCGCGTGCGGACGCGGCGCGGCCGAGCCGTTCGCAGCGTTGCGGGTCCTTGATCAGAGCGCGGGTTTCCCCCAGCCATTGTTGGATGTCCTCCCACAGCAGTCCGGTCTCTCCGTGCTCAACGATCTCCGGCTGGCCCGCCCGGGCGAGCACGACCGGGACGGCGCCCGCTGCCATCGCCTCGACCGTCGTGATGCCGAAATGCTCGAACACCTCGGGTTCACGTTCGGCGTCCTGGCCAAGTCCGGTGGCATTCCAATAGATGCGGCTGGACGCGTAAACGTTGCGCAGCGCCTCGCCGTCGATGTCGGGATGAATCTGTATCGGGTAGCCGGACGCCTCCGTGACGACCTGGCGCAGGTAGTCCTGATGGCAGACCTCGTCGTGCGTGCCCCCGGCGAGGTGCAGCTCCCAGCCGCGCAGGCCCTCGTCGCAGAGCGTCCGGAACGCCCGCACCATCGGGAGGTGGCCCTTGTTGTGGCTGCCCACGAAGAAGCGGCCGACGCTGAGGATCCACGGCCGCTTCGTGCCGCTGGTGAACCGCTCGACCGACACCCGCGGATAGAGCAGCTCGCTGGCCCGGCCCCACCGGCCCTGCACCCATGCCTCGGTGTACCGGGAGATCGACAGAAGCGTTTGGTAGGTGCCGATCTCGATGTTCGTGCGGCGGCGGGGCGACCATGCCGCGAGGCTGCTGTCCCGACCGCGGCGCAACCGATCCTGGCGGCGCTGGACCAGACCGACATCGTGCACCGCGACCCCCAGCCGGCGCGTATCAGTGCCGAGCCCGTACTCGGCGGGCACGAACGCGTCGGCGACGATGTCGACCACCAGCCGATCGTCGGCACCTGCCGGCGGGAGGGGCACCGTCCAGTTGACCCAGCCTCGACGGGGCAGCCGGTACGGCTCGGTGATGGGCTGGCCGTCGATCTGCGCGTACACGACCGCAGTGGGTGCATCTGCGGCACGGAGCCCGGCGACGACCAGTCGCAACGACGCGCTTGATCCGGGCGGGCGCCGGACCAGCAGCCGCAGTGTGTCCCCGGTCCAGCGGACATGGCGACGCATGCCCGGCTCGGGTTGTAGCAGGCCGGACAGGGGGATTACCCCGGCATCCGAGCCGGTGACAGGCGTCGCTGTGCCGTCCGGCAGCGGCCCGGGGAAGAAGACGACCATCGCGTTGTGCCGAGCAAGTGCCGGGAAGACGTCACCCTGCGAGACATTGACGAACAGGTCGTAGCCGCGCGACGCTTCTTGGACGGAGCGGAAATCGACGTCGTAGGGCACGATCCGCATTGGCAGGGCGGTCAGATCCACACCCAGACGCCGGCGGAATCGGGCCATGTCGACCGGCTCGACCGCGAGCAACTCGACATCGTGATCGGCGGCCAGCACCTCGGCCACTGCAGCTGTGTACTGCTCGCCGCCGCCCATCGTGCTGAGCCAGCGGTTGAAGATTCCGATACGCACCCTCAGCGCCTCCGTCGCAGGCGGGAGGTTGCCCGGTTCGTGATCGCAGCGGCAAGTGTTCGCAGCGGCCGGGTACGCAAAGCTGCAAGACGCTCCTGATGAGCGGCCAGTTCGCGTTCGGCAGTCTCGGCCCTATCCCGCCACGCAGCTTCGGAACGGCTGAGGCCGTCGACGACGTCGCGCGTCTCGACGGCGGCCGTGTGCCAGTAGTTCAGCTCGTGCAGCGCTTCGATCGCGGCGCCCCGATCGGCGGCCACCTGCTGCCAGTGCTCGGCCGCGTCGCGCAGCTCGTCGAGCCCCGATGACTCGGTGGCGCCTGATCGTTCGGACATCGCCGCCAGTAAGGGCGCGAGATCTACAGTGCGTGCCGCCGCGATCTCTGTCGGCGTATCGCCGCCGGCGACGCGCGAATAGCCCGACCAGTAACCGGCTGACGTAACAACGACGGCGGCCGGCTCGGATCCGCCCAGTGCCTCTTCCGGCGACGTTACGGCGACTACGTCGGACGAAGCGACGTCGCGCGCCGTCGTGGGCGCCAGCAAGACGCTGGCTCGATCCGCGAGCAGCCTCGCCAGCAGACCGGCCCCCTCAACGTCGGCACCGGTGGCCAGCACCACTACACGCGCGCGCGACTCCACAGGCCGCAGCGTCTCCGGCACGGGTGGGACACTAACAGGCCGACGACGGAGGGCCTTGTTCTTTCATGATCCCGGTACACGACCCTGATCTTGGTGAAGCCGAGGAACGTGCGCTGCTGGACTGTATTCGCTCCGGTCAGGCCGGCGGGGGCAGTGTGCTCATCGCGCAACTGGAGGCCGAATTCGCCGAGCACCTGCCGATCGCGTACGCGATCGCAGTGAGCAGCGGGACGGCTGCATTGCACCTGTCGGTTGCGGCGCTGGGGATCGGACGTGGCGACGAGGTCGTCGTGCCGTCGTTCGCGTTCGCGCCGTGCGCCGATGTGGTCGTCCTCTCCGGCGCCACGCCGGTATTCGTCGACAGCGATCCTGGCGACTTCACCGTCGACGTCGAAGCGGTCGCGGCAGCGATCACACCGCGAACGCGCGCGGTTCTCGCCGTACACATGTACGGCCACCCGTGCGATCTCGCCGCACTGCGACGCCTGTGCGACCGCCACGCCCTGTTCCTTGTCGAGGACTGTGCGCAGGCGATCGGCGCGCGTTGTGACGAGCTGTCCGCCGGTACCGTCGGCGACATCGGTTGCTTCTCGCTCTACGCCAACAAGACGATCACTGCCGGTGAGGGTGGTGTCGTCGTCACCGCTGACGCTGAACTGGCTGCACGGGTCCGGACACTGCGTGCGCACGGACTAGTCCACGACCCGGACCGCGCGTACCTGCACGATCGGATCGGCTTCAATTACCGCATGCCAGCGTGGTCGGCCGCGGTGGCGCGCACGCAACTGCGGCGGCTGCCTGGGTTCTTGCAGCGTCGCGACCGGCATGCGGCGGAGTACGCGCGGCAGCTCGCCGAGATCCCCGGCCTGTCGCAGCAAGAGGTGCGCCCTAGATGCACGCGACACGGGCGGTGGGCGCACACGGTCCTGCTCGACCGCCATGACCGGCGCGCGGTCGCAGAGCAGCTTCGGGCGGCCGGCATCGACACCCGCGGCTTCTACCACCCGCTTCACCTGCATCCGGCATATGCAGCACGGGATCAGCTGCCGGTATGCGAATCATTCGCGTCACGCGGCCTCGTCCTGCCGTCCGGCAACAGGCTGAGTGCAGAGCAGGTCGACACGGTGTGCACCGCCTTGCGAGTGGCCCTCACCTAACCGGCGCGATTCCCGCCGGTCCGCCTCGACGCGTTCCGGAGATGCCGCCTTGTGTCGATATCGCGACGAAGTGTTCGACCGAGCGAACGAGAGCGGGCGGTCCCGATCGGGTGGGGGCCGCCCGTTTTCGTTGCTGGGCCGCCCCGCGCGAACCGGGGAAGCCCTTACGGGGCGGCGCCGTTGGGCGTACCCGCCCGGGCCGGTCGGCTAACAGGCAGTTCGAGCGCTGGCCGATCACTCATGTTGGCGGCTAGCAGCGATTACCGAAGTCTCAACGGTTCAGGGGAATTGCCCGCGAGCTCGGCTGTGGGCTGGGTCCGCGTGGCCCACGCCCCGTAGCGCTGCGCACCGATGTCCGCGCTGACCCCATGCAGCACGACGCTGAGCAGGACGGTCAGTGCGATCGCGCCGGTGACCGACTTCAGGTCACCGTTCGCGGGCAGCTCCTCCGTTGCGATGAGCCCGAAGACCACCGATGCGAGGCCCCGTGGCCCGAACCAGGCGATGAACAGCCTCGTAGGCCGGGCGAATCCGCTGCCAAGTAGCACCAACGCGACCGGGGCCATGCGCAGCACCGTCAGCGACAGCAGTGCGAACGCCAGGGCCGGCCAGGTGACCAACTCGCCGATGCGGGAGACCAGGATTATGCCGAACAGGAACCAGACCGCGTAGCCGAGGATGGTCGCCCCCCACTCAGTGAGCTGCAGCGGCTCCGCGATCGGGATCGCGCAGGCTCGACGCGAGATAGCCGCAGCGAAGGCCGTCCCCGAAACAAATGCGGCGACGAACCCGTTGCCGTCGACAGCGACCGCGCCGTAGTAGCACAGCAGCGGAACGGCGACCGTGCCTATCGGCACCAGCCCTTTCTCGATCAACCCCGACGCGCTCGCCCACGTGAACATGCGGCCCGACACGACGCCGAGCACTATGCCGATCAGCGCACCAACGAGGAGTTCGGCCACCGCGGTTCCAGGATGGTGCTCGCCCTCGCCTCCCAACTTCGCGACGGCGATCAGCACGATCGGCGTGCACAGCCCGTCGTTCAAGCCGCTCTCCACGTTGAGCACGCGGCGCACCCGCACCGGCACCACGGGGTTGAGCACGGTCGCGGCGCCAAGGCCGGCGTCGGTCGGTGCGAGCGCAGCGGCGAGCAGCAGTGCGAGCCACCCCCCGATTCCGGGAAAGAGCAGCCACGCCGCGCCGAAGCCAGCGGCGATCGTCAGCGGGAGGCCCAGCAGGAGCAGCCGCAGGCACAGGCCGGCGTCACCGCGCAGCTGCCGCGGCTGGATCTGCGCCGCATCACGGAAAAGCACCAGTGCGAGCGTCACTTCGGCCAGGTCGCGCACCGCCGTCGCCTCGATCCGACGCGTGAACGCTATGCCGGCGAGCGCACCAACCGCAGTGAAGATCATCGGGGCACTGACATGAGCGCGGTCGAGCTGCTGCGACCAGGTCACGTAGACCACCACAGCCGCGGCGAACGCGACGAGGGCAGAGACCGGCACGCCCAGTTATCTCGCCAGGGGGTCCGGCGCGCTTCATCCTGCCGGCATGATCCCGGCCTCGACAGAGCATCAGGTACAGCAGGCCAGGTCGAACATCCGACGAGACAAGCTGCGGCGCATGATCTATTTGGCGGAGACGTCCGCGGTCGCGTGGTGCCGGCTGGGCGAGGCGGACCGTTTGGCGGAGTGACGTGTTCGCCAGATTTGGATTGCCTTGTCGATGGCGACGGTTGCTGGCGCGATCAGGGACAGTGCGAGTACGACAACCCACTGCCTGCCGGTCAGGGAAGTCGTGTCGAGTAGGCGTTGCAGCATGTTCAGCTCGACGGCCGCCCAGGTCAGCACCCAGCCGAGAATGATCCAGCCGAACCAGGGGAATATCGGGGAGGACCAAGGCGCCTCGCGCTCTCGTCGCATCACGATGCCGAGGTTGACTGCGCTCATCGACACGATCGCGAACGCCATGGTCATGGAGGCCGACGCGTGGTCAGTGCTCGGGCTGTCCGGGCCGAAGTTGAGGACGAGAAGTGCCGTTACGGCCACCGCGAAGCCGGTGATCGCCCAACGAACGATCTGCGGTGGGTTGACAATCTTGGTGCCGGGCTTGCGGGGCGGCTGCTGCATGACACTCGGGTCGGGCACGTCGACGATGAAACCGACCACGACCATCACCACTACGAAGAACTTGCAGAAGAGCAGCTGTAGCGGGAAGAGCGCAATACCGTGGTTGATGTTGAATATCGTCGCGTAAAGCATGAGCTGCAAGACCGAGGACAGGATCGAGAGTTGCAGTCGGATGTACGACGAGATCCGCCGGTAGATGTCACGGCCGAGGTCGACGGCGCGCACCAGCGTTGCGAAGTTGTCGTCGGTGAGCACGATCTTTGCGGCCTGCTTCGACACCTCCGAGCCACTGCCCATGGCGACCCCGATGTCGGCCTGCTTCAACGCAGCGGCGTCGTTGACTGCGTCGCCGGTCATCGCGACAACTTCGCCGGACTCCTGCATCAGACGGGCGAGACGTAGCTTGTCCTCAGGGGCAACGCGGCCGAATACATGCAGCTGTGGAAGGCGGCTGAGCACGTCGGCGTCAGATAGCCGTTGTAGCTCGGTGCCGGTGATGACGCCGGGGCCGAGGCCAAGCTCGTCGGCAATCGCGCGGGCCGTGACGGTGTGGTCGCCGGTGATCATCCGGACGTCGATTCCGGCGTCGAGGGCGACGTGAACGGCGTCCTTGGCCTCGGTTCGCAGCGGATCCATGATGCCGACGATCGCGACGAATACGAGGCCCGCTACGGCGGACATCGGATCGGCAACTGCGGCGGACATCGCGCTGTCGTCGAGGGCTTTCACCGCAAACGCGAGCACGCGAAGCCCGCGCTCGGACAACTCCCGGTTCGCTTTAAGGATGTCTTCGCGCACGTCGGCGATTGCGACGGCCTCGCCATGCCACAGCGCCATCGCGCACCGATCGAGTACGACGTCCGGGGCGCCCTTGACGCACATGAAGTGCGGCTGCTGGATAAGTGGCCCGGACAGCCATTCTGGACGATCATGGAAGGTCGCCATGAATTTGTACTCGGAATCGAAGGGCACTTCGGCGCAACGGGGCAACGCCGC
Organism: Jatrophihabitantaceae bacterium; assembly: GCA_051984825.1. Taxonomy (GTDB): domain Bacteria; phylum Actinomycetota; class Actinomycetes; order Mycobacteriales; family Jatrophihabitantaceae; genus DASXRA01. Next base: position 1,143 of record JBPYES010000295.1, on the reverse strand, counting down.
GCGGGTTTGCTCTGCATCAACGCCCATCTTCGCGGCGAGCACCACGAACGCTGCCTCGGTCGGGTCGCCGATGACCGATTCGTCGTCGCCCACGGTTGCGTCGGTGCACAGGCACAACCCGAGGGCAAGGTTGCGGAAGTCGGGCAGCTCGGTCCCCGCTACGCCGAGGATCGCACCTGACTTCTTGTAGCCGGGCCCTTCGACTCGGAACCACTCGCCGTTGGCGAGCAAGGTGGTCGCGGTCATCGCGTTCATCGTCAGGGTGCCGGTCTTGTCGCTATTAATGAGCGTCGTGCCGCCGAGGGTCTCGACGTCACTGAGCGACTTGACCACGGCTTTGGATTCCGCGAGACGGCGTGCCCCGGACGAGAGCATCGTTTGGACGAAGGTCGGCAGTCCCGTCGGTATCGCCGAGATCGCGGTGGACACGCACAGCAGCACCAAGGTGTGGATCTCCTGGCCGCGGGCGATACCCACGATGGCGATCACGGCCACAGCGATCCAGGCGAGGAGGCCGAAGATCTTGGTCATCGAGTCGAGTTCGCGTTGCAGCGGCGACTTGGTGCGCTTCGTCGCCGTAACCATATTCGCGATGCGGCCCATTTCCGTGGCCTGCCCGGTGTCGGTGACGACGAACGTCGCGCTGCCACGCGTGACCTGGGTGTTCTGATAGACCATGTCCGTCCGGTCACCCAGCGCCACGTCCCCCGCAGGCAACGTGCTGTGGTCTTTGGCGACCGGTGCGCTCTCCCCGGTAAGGGCGGCCTCCTGCACCTCCAACGAGGCGGACAACAAGATTCGCCCGTCCGCCGGGATCACGTCACCGGCCTCGACGAGTACGACATCGCCGGGCACCAGATTGGTCGACTCCACTTCCTCGACCCGGCCGGATCGCCGCACCCGGGCGTGCGGTACCTGCAACTGTGCCAGCGCCTCGACGCTGGCGCGCGCCTTCAACTCCTGTTGCGACCCCATGACGACGTTGAATGTGACGAGGCCGGTTACCACAAGGGCGGTTGCGATTTGACCTATCGCGAAGCTCGCCACGGCGACGATCAGCAGCATGATGTTCATCGGGTTCGACAGCTGCCCACGCGCGACCGCCCACACACTCGGCGGTGGCTCTGTCGGCAACGCGTTCGG
>JBPYES010000294.1:0-2088 GCA_051984825.1 Jatrophihabitantaceae bacterium | reverse complement strand
TGTAAGCGCGGCGTGTTCGGATGGGAAATGCCCGCGTGCCTTGATCGCGCGCCGGTAGCGGGCATTGAGTGACTCGATCGCGTTCGTTGAGCACAGCACCCGTCTGATCTCGACGTCGTACGCGCGGCCTCCGCTCAGGCTGCCTGGGCCGCGATACGCCGTCTCCCGCCGTTTGCGGCGGACGGCCACTGCCGCGAAGGCACCCGAGCGCCGTAGCGCCGTCGCGTTATCCGCAGTCGTCCGGGCGGTCACGTGCCAGGCGCCAAAATCGGGTCAGGCACTTAGCCAGATCGACGGATCGTGAACGGCCGAGTCTCGGCGCTGATCAGAGTCGGCGACGAAAGTGGACTACGAGCGGGCCGTCAACAAATGCGCGACGGCAGCTGATCCGACGCGTCGGTAGGCGCGGTGGAGTACAGCACAGGAGTACAGCTACAGCGGAGACAGCGACGGACGGCGGCAGCCGGAAAGTGGAGCAAAGTGTCGGATATAGCTGTGGTTGATCGGCCTGCGTAGATTTCGCATCGAGGTGCTCATACCGGCGACTGTCCACTGTGGACAGTTGTCCATGAATCTGTCATGAACCGCTGTCGCAACCTGGCACTTGTGACAGCCATGCCGTTGGCGACGCTCATATTTCGGGCGCCGAACAGTCCTGGCACGCGGTGCCCCGCACTGAAGAGCTACGGGCTCTCACATGGGATAACGTGGATCTCGACGGCGACCCAGAGGCTGATCCTCCGGTGCCCGGTTACATCGCCGTGTGGAGCTCCGTCCGGTCCGGCGGCGACACCAAGACCCGCAAGTCGCGACGCACTCTCGCCCTGCCCGGACGCTGCATCGACGCGTTCCTGCAGCAGCGGCAACAGCAAAACCTCAATCGACTTGCTGCCGGTTCGCGATGGAAGGAGCATCACCTGGTCTTTACGACGACGCTCGGGACGCCACTCGATGCGTCGGACGTCCGGCGAGACTTCCGCCGGGCCATCGCCGGTGCACCCGGCCTGAATCCCGCAGACTGGACACCACGGGAACTACGTCACAGCTTCGTGTCACTGCTCTCTGACAGCGGCATGCCTCTGGACGAGATCTCGCGTCTCGTGGGCCACAGCAGCACCACGGTCACCGAAGCCTTCTATCGGAAGCAGATCCGTCCGGTTCTTCAGGACGGCGCAACGATGATGGATCGCATCTTCGTGAGCCATAGTCACGCTGTTAGTCACGCAACGGCTGAGACAAGATCATCAGATGCGCCCGGAGGGCCCGAAAACATTGGTCGGGGTGGCGGGATTTGAACCCACGACTTCTTCGTCCCGAACGAAGCGCGCTACCAAGCTGCGCCACACCCCGGTGCGCCCGCCAAATGGTAAGCGCAACCGCGCCAGCATAGCCGAGCTAGCCGGCAGCCTTGAAATCGGTGCGCGGCACGAGGGTCAGCAATGACGCCTCCGGCCTGCAGGCGATGCGCACCGGCGCGAAGGGGCCGGTGCCGAGCCCGGCGCAGACGTGGAACCACGTCCGCTGGTCCCATTGGTGCAGCCCCCGCGCGCGCCAGACGTCGATGCCGCAGTTCGTGACGATCGCCGGGCCGAACGGCACGCGGATCTGGCCTCCATGAGTGTGCCCGGCCAGCACGAGGTCGTAGCCATCGGCGGCGAACGATCGAAACAGTGCCGGCTCCGGCGAGTGCGTGACGCCGATCCGCACCGCGGCTGCCGCGTCAGCGGGCCCGGCGATGAGCGAATAGCGGGCCCGGCCCAAATGCGGGTCGTCCGTGCCGGCCACGGCCACCTCGACGTCGCCGGCCTTCAGGGTCGCGCGGGCATGCGTGAGATCCAGCCAGCCGGCCGACGCCATCGCGATTGCCAGCTCTGACCAGGGCAGCCGTGGGCCGAACACACGGTTGCGCTCCGGCACGAAGTAGCGCAGCGGATTCTTGATCTTGGGGGCGTAGTAGTCGTTGTTGCCCGGCACGAACGCGCCTGGGAACTCGAACAGCGGCTCGAGCGCATCCATGATCGCCGGAATGGCCCGCGGGTCGGAGATCGTGTCGCCGGTGTTGATGACGACGTCGGGACGCAGCTCCGC
>JBPYES010000293.1:0-3461 GCA_051984825.1 Jatrophihabitantaceae bacterium | reverse complement strand
CATCCGGGACGGCGCTGGCGTTCGGGCGGGCGATGGGCGAGTACGGCTCCGTCCTGCTCATCTCGGGCGGGCTGCCAAAGGCGTCGGTTGCCTCGCAGTACGTGTTCGGGCAGATCGAGGACGACCGCTACGCCCAGGCGGCAGCTGTTTCTACAGTATTGCTGTTGATCAGCGTCGCTGTGCTGGCCGTGCTGGGTGAGGTACAGCGACGGACGGCTCGCCGTGGTTAGCACGATGACCGACACTGCCCAGGTCGCCGCTCCGCCACCCGCCGCGCCGGCCCGCACGGCTCGGCGCCGCCGGCGCAGCCCCGTCCGGTATCTGCTGCGAGTCGTCGCCGTCACCTACGTGGCCGCGCTCGTGGCGATGCCGGTCGTGGTCGTCGTCTGGCGAGTGGTCGAGCAAGGCTGGTCGGTCTTCTGGGACGCGATCACCGCGCCCGACGCGATTCACGCCTATCAGGTGACCGCCCAGGTCGTCGGGCTGGCCGTGCTGATCAACACGGTCTTCGGCGTCGGGACAGCGATTCTGCTTGCGCGCTACCGCTTTCCGGGGCGGTCACTGCTTAACGTCCTGATCGACGTGCCGATCTCCGTCTCGCCGATCATCGTAGGGCTGGCCCTGGTGCTCGCGTTCGGATGGACGGCCGGGTGGCTCGGTTCGGCGTTGCAGAGCGCCGGCATCCAGGTGATCTTCTCGACACCCGGCATGGTGCTGGCGACGGCGTTCGTGTCGCTGCCTCTGGTGCTGCGCGAGGTGCTGCCGGTACTGGAGGAGGAGGGCATCGACCAGGACCAAGCCGCGCGCTCCCTGGGCGCGAACGCGGTACAGCGGCTCCGGCGGATCACCCTGCCGACGATCCGGTGGGCGCTCGCGTACGGAATCGTGCTGAGCCTGGCCCGATCGCTCGGCGAGTTCGGGGCGGTGCGCGTCGTCTCCGGCGACATCACCGGGCAGACCCAGACGGTGACGCTCGTCGTGGACCAGCGGGCCGAACAGTTCGAACCCGGCGCATACCAGCTGGCGGTGCTGCTCATCGCGGTATCGGCCATCTGCATCCTGGCCATCTCGCTGATCCGGCCGAGAAGGGAACGCTGATGGGAATTGCCGCGCACAACATCAGTAAGCGGTTCGGGGGCTTCGTGGCGCTGGACGACGTGGATCTGGACGTCGGCACCGGCCGGCTGACGGCGCTGCTCGGGCCGTCCGGGGGTGGCAAGTCGACGCTGCTGCGCATCATCGGCGGGCTCGAGGACCCGGACACCGGGAGCGTCCACATCGACGGTGTGGAAGCGACGGACATTCCCGCGCAGCGGCGCGACGTCGGATTCGTGTTCCAGCACTATGCCGCGTTCAAGCACCTCACCGTGTTTCGGAACGTTGCGTTCGGGCTGGAGATCCGCCGCCGGCCGAAGCCCGACATCCGCCACCGGGTGCATGAACTGCTGGAGCTGGTGCACCTGGATCAGTTCGCCGACCGGTTGCCGTCGCAGCTGTCCGGCGGGCAGCGCCAGCGGATGGCCCTCGCCAGGGCGCTGGCCGTCGAGCCGAAGGTGCTGCTGCTTGACGAACCGTTCGGCGCCCTCGACACGAAGGTGCGCAAGGAGCTGCGCGACTGGCTGCGCCGGCTGCACGACGAGGTGCACGTCACGACCGTCTTCGTCACCCACGACCAGGAGGAGGCGCTCGAGGTAGCCGACGAGATCGTGGTAATCAACAACGGGCGAATCGAGCAGACCGGCTCGCCGAACGAGCTGTACGACCACCCGGCGAACGATTTCGTGATGGGCTTCCTCGGGCCGGTGACCCGGCTGGGCGAGCGTCTCGTACGGCCGCATGACATCGAGGTGCTCGGCGCCGAGGCCGTGGGAGCAGTGCCCGGCGAGGTGCTCGGGCTGGTGCGCATCGGCTTCGAGGTACGCGCCGAGCTGCGCTGCGACGACAGTGCCCCGTGGGTGCAGCTCACCCGGGGTCAGGCGGACGCGCTCGACCTGGAGCCGGGTCGCACCGTGTGGCTGCGCCCCGCACCTGACGCGTCGACGCTCGCAGTCGCATAGCCGCTCAAGAGTCGGCCGCCGCCCGCCCCGCCCCGGGTAGGTTTCTCTACGGGGAATGCGAGGATGCGGGCGTGGAGATCTCGGCGAAGACCGACTATGCGGTACGGGCCCTGCTCGAGCTGGCGGCGCGAGCACCCGACCTGGTCAAGATCGAGGTGATCATCGGCGAACAGCGGCTGCCTCGAAAATTCGTCGAGGCGATCTTGGGGGAGCTGCGCCGCGCCGGGCTCGTACGCAGCCAGCGCGGCGCCGAGGGCGGGTACGCCCTGGCACATCCGCCGAGTGAGATCACACTGGGGCAGGTGATCCGCGCGGTCGACGGGCCACTCGCCGAGGTGCGCGGACTGCGGCCGCACGAGACGACCTACACCGGCGTCGCCGAGCAGCTGCCGAATGTCTGGGTGGCGGTGCGGGCGGCGCTACGCCGCGTGCTGGACGAGACGACGCTGCAACAGGTGCTGACCGGCAAGTTGCCTGCTCACGTCCGGCGCATGGTCGAGGCGCCCGACGCCTGGCTACCCCGCTGAGTCGGGTGCTCGGCGGGCTGAGGCGGCTGCCACGCGAGGTAACGGCGCTGGCCGCGGTCGCGTTCATGGTGGCTCTCGGATTCGGGGTGGTGGCGCCGGCGATCCCGCTGTTCGCGCGCCACTTCGGGGTCAGCAAGACCGAGGCGAGCGCGGTGATTAGCGCATTCGCCGCGGCGCGGCTGATCACCGCACCGTTCGCCGGGCGGCTGGTGAACAGGTTCGGGGAGCGGATGATGCTGGCCGTCGGCATCGGCATCGTCGGCGTATCGAGCCTGGTCGCGGGCTTTTCCGGCGACTACTGGCAGCTACTCGTGCTCCGCGGCGTCGGCGGCGTCGGTTCGATCATGTTCAGCGTCAGCGCGTTCAGCCTGCTCATCCGGGTGACCCCGCCGCACCTGCGTGGCCGGGCCCAGGGCGTGTTCGCCGGCGGTTTCCTGGTCGGCTCCATAGCTGGGCCGGCGCTGGGCTTCGTCGCCGCGTGGTCGCTGCGCGCCCCGTTTTTCTTATACGCGGGGACGCTGGCCGTCGCAGGGGCGATCGCGTGGGGAGCGCTACGGCACAGCGAGCTTGCCGCGCGGCCGGTGCCTGGCGGCGTGAGCCTGTCGTTGCGCGCGGCCCTCCGACAACGCGCCTATCGCGCCACGCTGCTCACGAACTTCGCCGAGGACTGGGCCGTTGTCGGCGCGCGGTCGGCGCTGGTGCCGCTGTTCGTCGCGGACCGGCTGGCGTTGAGCTCGACGTGGACGTACGTCGGGTTCTTCGCGCTCAGCGCGGTCAGCGGCGCGCTACTGATGCCATTCGGAAAGCGGGCTGACACGAACGGACGGCGGCCGGTCCTGATCGTCGGGCTGGTGCTGGGCGTGGCCGCGCTCGCCTG
>JBPYES010000292.1:0-3115 GCA_051984825.1 Jatrophihabitantaceae bacterium | reverse complement strand
TCGCCGCACTGCGCCACGGCAACGGTGAGCCGATGACGCGGATCTACGGGCCCGTCAGCACCCGCGACCGCGGCGGCACTGTGGCGTTCAACCTGCTCGATCCCGGCGGGCACGTCGCCGACGAGCGCGCCGTCGCCCGGGATACCGCCGCCGCCGGGATCTCCATCCGCACCGGGTGCTTCTGCAACCCCGGTGCCGTCGAGGGCGCGTTCGGGCTCACCAAGGCACACTGGCGCAGAGCGCTGCGCGGACCCGTCCGCACCATGGACCAGTACCTCGACCTGCTCGGCCTGCCCAGCGCCGGGGCGCTGCGCGCATCGGTCGGCCTAGCCTCCAACGTCGACGACGTGGAGCGATTCCTGACCTTCATTGAGGCAACCTACCGGGATCGCACAGTCGGCACTGGCGGCCTGACACCTCGCCGTGCTTGTTGATTATTGACTACTTTTGTGTCCCGGCGTAGGACGGTCGAGGGAGCGTCAGTTCGGTCGACGACGGCGTGCCGTCGCGCACGGAGGCGAGCATGAGGAGATTGATCCGAAGTCTCTCCGCAATTCTGGTCGTGGTCCCCATGGCGGCCTTCGCTGTGGTATCCGGCACACAAGCGGCCACCGCGGAGGATAACGGCGTCGGCCTGACGCCGCTGATGGGCTGGAGCTCCTGGAACGTTCCCGGCAGTAACCCCACTGCGGCCGACGATGAGGCGGCGGCCCTCGCGCTGAAGAATAGCGGCCTCCTTGCGGCCGGTTACAACTACGTCAATCAGGACGACTTCTGGTATCAGTGCCCGGGCTCGCAGGGCCCTGCCGTGGATCAGTACGGCCGCTGGGTCATCAACTCCGCCAGGTTCCCGTCGTCCGGAGCCCTCAACGGCATCCAGGTCGTCGCCAACTACGTGCACAGCCTCGGGGAGAAATTCGGCATCTACGTGACGCCGGGCATCTCGATGCAGGCCGTCAAGGAGAACACCCCGATCGAGGGCACGCCGTACACAGCTGATGAGATCGCCGAGCCATCAGTGCACGAGAACAATTACAACTGCGGCGGGATGGTGGGCATCGATTACTCCAAGCCGGGGGCGCAGGCATTCATCAACTCGTGGGCCGACCAGTTCGCGTCCTGGGGAGTCGATTACCTCAAGGTCGACGGGGTCGGCTCCTTCGACATCCCTGATGTGCAAGCGTGGTCCAGCGCGCTTCGCCAGACCGGCCAGCCGATCCACCTGGAGCTGTCCAACAGCCTGAACATCAACGACGCGTCAACCTGGGAGCAGTACTCCAACGGCTGGCGCACCGGTGGTGATATTCAGTGCTACTGCGGCAACCCGTACCCGCTGACCAGGTGGTCCGACGTCGCGTCCCGGTTCAACCAGGTCGCGGAATGGCAGCCGTACGGGAAGCCGGGGGCGTTCAACGATTATGACTCCCTGGTGATTGGGAGCGGCCCCGCCGTCGAAGGCCTTTCCTACACTCAAGAACAGTCGATGATGAGCCTGTGGGCGCTGGCGGCCTCGCCGCTGGTCATCAACGACGACATGACCAACCTCGATCCGACCGACCTGAGCATTCTGAGCAACCCTGACGTGATCTCGGTGGACCAGGACGCGATCGACGCGTCCCGGATCTCCGACACCGCGACCTCGCAGATCTTCGCCAAGACGGAGAAGAACGGGGACGTGGCGGTGGGTCTGTTCAACACCAGCGGCGCCGCCGAGACGATCACCACCACGGCGTCCGCGCTGGGCCTGGCGCCGGGCACCGACTACCTGCTGAACAACCTGTGGACCCATCAGAGCACCGAGACCACGGGCGTGATCAGCGCTAACGTGCCCTCCGATGGCGTGGCCCTGTTCCGGGTCAGCCCGCTGAACAACCCGACCACGGCGCCGCCTGCCGCGACGCTGACCGTGGACGGCCCTTCTGCCGTGACGGCCGGCCAGACGGCGACGTTCACCGAGTCGTTCACCGACAATGGCGACCTCGCCGCGCTGCGGGTCAACCTCGGCCTGCAGACGCCGCCAGGCTGGACGGTGACCGCGACGTCGCCGACCGAGTTCGCGGGTGTCGACAACGGTCAGACCGTGCAGGCCACGTTCAATGTCGTCGCGACGCAGCCGTCGAGCTTGTTCGAGACCGACACGGTGACGGGCACCGCGAGTTACACATGGGCCAAGCAAACCGGGCAGTCGCTGTCAGCGCCCCGGGTGGTGAGCAACAGCCCGCCGGTTCAGGCGCCCTACAAGACGTTTTCGTCGGCGGCTGACGCCCCCGCCGTCTTCGGGCAGTCCGGCCAGGAGTTCGGCATCTCCGGGGCCGGCGCGGACCTGTACAGCGGCTCCGACGCGTACAGTTCCATCTACGTTCCAGCCGCCGTCGGCAACACCGCGACGGTCGAGACCGAGGTGACCTCGCAGCAGAACATGAATGGTTTCGCCAAGGCCGGGATCATGGTCCGCAACGACATCACCGGCTCCGGAACCGCCCCGGAGGGGGTGATCCTCTTCGAGTCGCCGTCCGGCGGAATCCAGCTCGAGTGGGACAACAACGGCGGGACCTACATCGACTCGGTCACTCCGGCGAACGGGACTAACCCGGAAAGCCTGCCGGTCTATCTGAAGCTGGTCCGCAACGGGTCGGTCTACGCGGGCTACTACTCCTTCGACGGCAGCGACTGGCTGCCCGTGGGCTCCGCGACCGTGCCCGGCCAGGCTGCTACCCAGGATGCGGGTATGTTCATGACCTCGCATGCCGCGGGCCAGCCCGGCCAGGTGACGTTCAATGGCCTCAGCGTCTCCGCCGGCGCCGCTACGCCGCCGCTGGCGACCTCGTACGAGGCCGAGTCGCCGTCGAACACGCTGGCAGGCGGCGCGGTGCTGCAAAGCTGCTCGACCTGCTCCGGCGGCCGGAAGGCCGGTTTCGTCGGTGAGGGCGGCACGCTGACCTTCAACAACGTCGCGGCCCCGGCCGCAGGCACCTACAACCTGACGATCGTGTACTGCTCGGGTAATGAGCGGCCCGGGATGGTCAGCGTCGATGGGGGCGCGCCGCAGTCGCTGTCGTACCCCTCGACCGGCAGCTTCAGCACCACCGGGACGATGACCATACCGGTGCAGCTA
>JBPYES010000291.1:0-4235 GCA_051984825.1 Jatrophihabitantaceae bacterium | reverse complement strand
GCCGGCATCTGGACGGAGAAGGGCTCGCGCATCCTGTGGTTCGCGCAGCAGCTGCGGGCCGGCGTCATATGGGCAAACACGTTCAACCGGTTCGACCCGGGCTCGCCGTTCGGCGGGTACAAAGAGTCCGGATTCGGCCGCGAAGGTGGCCGCCACGGGCTGGAGGCCTACCTTGACGTTTGAGCGGCTGCGGGTCCGAAAGACATACAAGCTGTATATCGGCGGGGCGTTCCCACGGTCCGAGTCCGGGCGGTCCTACCCGGTCACGGGCCGCGACGGGACGCTGCTGGCGCAGGCCGCGCAGGCGTCTCGCAAGGATGTCCGCGACGCGGTGGTGGCCGCCCGGAAAGCCTTCCTCGGCTGGTCACGCGCGACGGCATACAACCGCGGCCAGGTGCTGTACCGGGTCGCCGAGATGCTGGACGGGCGGCGCGAACAGTTCGCCGCTGAGCTCGCGGCTGCTGGTGACGATCCCTCCACTGTGGACGCAGCCATCGACCGGTGGGTCTGGTACGCCGGCTGGGCCGACAAGTACGCGCAGGTCGTCGGTGCCAGCAACCCCGTTGCCGGGCCGTACTTCAACTTCTCGCTGCCTGAGCCGACCGGGGTGGTGGGCGTGCTCGCTCCGCAGGAGTCGAGCCTGCTCGGGTTGGTCAGCGTGATCGCCCCGGTGATCGTCACCGGCAATGCCGCCGTGGTCGTCGCGTCCGAAGAGCGGCCGTTGCCTGCGATCTCGCTGGCCGAGGTGCTCGCCACGTCCGACCTGCCGGGTGGCGTGGTGAACATCCTGACCGGCCGGGTGGCGGAGCTGGCACCGTGGCTGGCCAGTCACCGCGACGTGAACGCCCTCGACCTCACCGGGGTGGCAGCCGACGCGCGTCCCGCCCTTCAGCAGGCGGCCGCCGACAACGTCAAGCGCGTGTACCTGCCGCGTCACCACGACTGGGCAGCCGATCCCGGCACGAGGCGGCTGGCCGCCTTCGTGGAAACGAAAACCGTCTGGCACCCGATTGGCGTCTAAGCCCGGAGAACCCCGTCCGGGTCGAGGCACGCCTTGACCGACTGCAGCCGCTGGTACGACTCCGCGGTGTACGCCGATGCTACGCGGGACGGATCGCGCAGGAAGTTACGGAACGAGCCGCCCGTCACATGCGGCGCCAGCGCCTCGGCCGCCTCGGGCGGTCCCTCGACGATGATCGACAACGGCACCTGCCGGTGCCCGATCGGGCCGGCGTCCGGGGCGGGACGCGCCATCATGCCGCCCCAGTGCCGTACCTCGACGGCACCCACCCGGCTGCCCGGGACGCGGACCGCGTCCACCGCATGCTCGATCACCCGGTCCGGCAACGACTCGAGCAGGTCGAAGTTCAGCGGTGCGACGCCCGGCATCCGCGTCGCGGCGAAGCCGGCCTCCCGGAAGTCCTCCCAGAGCGGTGCGCCCGCCACCCGGTAGAGCGGGCGCAGCGCAGCCGCGGCGTCCTCCGGCGATCCGGACGACAGTGCCCGGATCGTGAACGCCGGGCGCCCGGTGGACGGCCACGACGGCAGCAGCACGATCGCGGTGCTGAGCTCGTCCGGCGCCGTCGCGATCCAGTCGCGGTAGCAGGCGAGTGTCGCAGCGGCCCGTTCGAGCGGGAACGCAGCGCTGCCCGCCCAGACGGCCGGCACCTGGTACAGGCGGAACTCCAGGGACGTGACCACGCCGAGGTTGCCGCCACCGCCGCGCAGCGCCCAGAACAGCTCCGGTCGCTCGTCCCGGCTGGCGGTCACAATGCGTCCGTCGGCGAGCACCACCTGGGCGCGCAGCACGCTGTCGGCGGCGAAGCCGAAGCGGCGCGACAGCCAGCTCAGCCCGCCACCGAGGGTGTAGCCGGCTACGCCGACGTCCGGCGAGGAGCCGGACAAGGGCACCAGCCCGAACGGCGCCGCCGCCGCGAGCACGGCGCCCCACCGTGCGCCGGCCGCCACCCGGGCCACGCGCCGGTCCGGGTCGACGAGCACCCTGGTCAGGGCCGACGTCTTCAGCAGCACGCCGCCGTCGGTGGCCACGTGGGTGCCGTGCCCGGTCGACTGCACCGTGAACGGCAGCCCCCGTTCGCGCGCCCAGGTTATGGCGACGCTCACGTCCAAGGGGCTTTGCGCCTCGGCGACGACGAGCGGGCGGGCGTCGACCTGGGGACTCAGCGCGGCTCGCCCCTCGTCGTAGCCGGGCTCGCCGGGCACGAAAAGCCGCCCGGCGAAGCGGCGGCACAGGTCGCCCCGGGCGGCGTGGGCATCGTCGGCAACGGTCACGATGTGCGCTGTCATGCCAATTGAGACGTCGCAGCGCACGCGAACTCATCGATGAGTTCGGCGGCCCCAGTGCGTCATCACTACATGGCCGCTGAGCACACGGCCACGGTGGTGATCGTCCACGGCACGACCGAAGTCGCGAGCTGGCCGGTCGAAGGCACGGGCCTCACCCTCGTGGAGGAGCTGGCCTGGCTGGCGCTTGCCGTCCGCCGGGCCGGCTGCGCCGTGCGGCTACGCGACGTGGACGCGGACCTGGTGCGGCTGCTCGGCCTTGTCGGCCTGTCAGAGGTGTTCGGGCAGCCCGAAATACGGGAACAGCGTGGTGTCGAGGAAGTTGTGGTGGCCGACGATGCGGTCGCCCCGCACCTCGATGACCTGGATGGACCACGGTGAGTGCCCGCCGGCCGTATCGACGTGGTACGAGCCGAATGCGGCAGTGCCGTTGGCCGTAACGGCCAGCAGCCGGGAGCCCCGGCACACGCTGCCCTCGCCGAGGAACCACTTCTCAATCTCGGACGGTCCCGAAAGCCAGAACGGGAACGGCGGCATCGACATCACCACGTCCTCGTGCAGGAGCGAGACGAGTGAGTTGATGTCATAGCGCTCGAACGCCTCCACGTACTTCCCGAGCAGCGCCCGCTGCTCGGCGTCGAGCGGCTCGCGATGCACGCCGCCGTCGCGTGCCGCGAGCGTGGCCCGAGCCCGCTGGAGCGCACTGTTGACCGAGGCGACGCTCGTGTCGAGCAGCTCCGCTGCCTCGCCGGCCTGCCAGCGCAGCACCTCGCACAGGATCAGGACGGCCCGCTGGCGAGCCGGCAGCGCCTGTAGCGCGGCGACGAACGCCAGCCTGATGCTGTCGCGCTGTGCGGCGAGCTCGGCCGGGTCGCCGTCGTCAGGCACGACCCGGGAGTCCGCGATCGGCGTGACCCACACGTTCTCCGGCAGTACCTTCCCGTCGAAAGCGTCCGCGCTCGACGAGCCGCCCAGATCCATCGGCTGCGCACGCCGCTGCCGCCCGCGCAGCATGTCCAGGCAGACGTTCGTCGCGATGCGATACAGCCACGACTTCAGCGCGCCGGCGCCTTCGAGCGTGTCGCTGTGCTGCCAGGCGCGCACCATCGCTTCCTGCACGGCATCTTCGGCCTCGAACGCCGAGCCGAGCATCCGGTAGCAGTATCCGGTCAGCTGCCGCCGATAGGGCTCGAGCTCCTCTGGACGTGGCGCGTCAGCTTTGTGAGCCAGGTCATTCACGTGCGCAGACACCCGGAGAGCGTATATCTGTGCCCCGACGACGGGGCCCAAATTGCTTGTTAGCTATGGTTCGCTCGGTCTGCGCCGCGTGCGTGGGCCACGCCGTAGCGCTTCCAGGGGGCGACATGACGAACTACTCCGAGCGCGACTGGCCGCAAGGTGGTCAGCCGCCGGAGCAGCCCGGCGGCCCGTTCGGCCCACCCGCGGGTGGGCAGCCCGAGTACGGACAGCCGTCATATGGTCAGCCGCCCTACGGCCAGCCCGGTTACGGTCAGCCACCATCCGAGCAGCCCGCGTACGGCCAGCCACCGTCCGAGCAGCCCGCGTACGGTCAGCCACCATCCGAACAGCCCGGTTACGGCCAGCCGCAGTACGGACAGCCTTCGTACAACCAGCCGTCATACGGTCAGCCGCCCTACGGCCAGCCCGGCGGGTACCCGCCCGGTCCGGGTGGTCCGGGTGGTCCGGGTGGGCCGGGCGCTTCCGGCTTTGGGCCGTACGCCGCGCCGCCGCCCCGCAACAAGACGCCCTGGATCATCGGCGGTGTCGGGGTCCTCGCGGCGGGCGGCATCGCGGTGGCGCTCATCCTCGTACTCGGCAGCAGTAGCAACAGCTCGGGTGGCGCCAAGGCCGCCGTGGATACGCTGCTCAAGGCCGACGTCAACAAGGACCTGAAGACCGCCCAGAACATC
>JBPYES010000290.1:0-3962 GCA_051984825.1 Jatrophihabitantaceae bacterium | reverse complement strand
ATCGCGCCGTACTGGTTCGTCGAGCCGAACACGTCCGCGCCGGCCGCCCGGATCCCGAGCGTGTTCCCCGCCTGCCCGAACGTCGCCGCCGGGCTGGTCGAGGAGAACGTGTGGTACGGCGCGGTGATGTCGGTGGGCAGCATGATCTGCTGCCCACTCGACGTCGAGATCGGGCCGTTGCCCTGGGGCCATTCGTAGCGGGCCGTTGCGGTCACCGTGTCGGTCTCGAACGGTGCGCTCGGCTTCGCGGCGGTGACCTGGAACGTGGCCTGGACGGTCTGGCCGCTCCGGACGGCGCCGAAGCTCGTGGGGGAGGTGGCCTGAACCGTCCAGCCCTTGGGAGCGTCGAGGGACAGTTGCAGGTGCTGGGCGGGCAGCACACCGTTGTCGGTAAAGGTCGCCGTTGCGGTCGCCGCCTGCCCCGGCGTCACGTTGTTCAGCCCGGACGTCGTGAGCAGCACGCTCGGCGGGGCTTGCGTGGGATTGTCGATCGGCGTGACGCGGTAGAGGGCGACGCCATGTGCGGGCACGGTCGCGGCGACGGTGCCGGCGGTCTCGGTGCTCTCGTGCAACCACAGATCGTCGAGGCGGTATCCGGTGGTGCCGGCGGGCAGCCCGAGGTCGGCGGTGGTGGTGCTGATCGAGCGCTGCTGGGTGCTGGTGTTGAACAGCCCGACGACGGCGTCGCCGTCCGGCTCGGTCTTGGCGAAGACCTGGGCGGTGCTGCTGTTGGCGATTCGCGTTGCGTCGACGGCGTCCTGGTCGACCCCGAGCACCGCGGTGTTCTTGAGCAGGGCGAGGTCGGACGAGTCGAGGTCAGTGAGGTCGGTGCCGAGGATGAACGGGGAGGCTGCAAGCGCCCACAGGCTGAGCTGCGTCTTGCGTTCGTCGACGGTCAGGCCGTCGTTGGCGCCGTTGCCCACCTCGATGGAGTCGTAGTCGTTGAATGCGCCCGGCCCGCCGTAGGGTGCCCACGAGGCGACCTGGTTGAACCGGGACGAGACGTGACTCCAGTCGGTGAGCGGGTAGCTGGCACCGCCCGGGCCGCAATAGCACTCGACGTCTCCGCCGGTGCGCCATCCGTTAGCCAGCTGCTGCCAGGTGGAGGCGGCGCTGATCGCCAGGTTGTTCGACAGTTCCAGATGGATCGGCCGGCCGCTGTTGTTCAGAGCCTGCGACCACGCCTGGACGTCCGGGACGTCACTGGTGCCGACGCCGTCGATCTTGACGTAGTCGACGCCCCAGTCGGCGAACTCCTTCGCCCACGAGTCGACGAACGCCTGCGCGCCGGGCTTGCTGTAGTCGATGCCGACCATGCCCTTGCAGTTGTAGTTCTTCTCCGCCGTGGTGGTGGCGATGTCGTCGGCGTGGTAGCTGGTGCCCTCGATCGGCGTGTTGGCCACCACGGCCTGCTGGGAGATGCCCGGGGTGACGTAGATGCCGAACTTCAAGCCGAGCTTGTGCACGTAGTCGGCGACCACCGCGATGCCGTTCTCTCCGTCCGGGCCGGGCGGGAACTTGCTCGCGTCGGTCAGCCAGCGGCCGTACTGGTCCACTGCGGGACCCTGGCTACCCGGGCACACGTAGTAGAAGTCGTCGATGTTGACGTACTGATAACCGACCGATGCCAGGCCACTCGACTTCATCGCGTCCGCCTGCACCTCGATCGTCGCAGCTGTCGGGCTGTGGCGCACAAAGCTCCAACTCGACCAGCCCAACGCCGGCCGCGCGCCCACCCCGTTGTCCTCCGCGCCGGCGGGCGTCGTGATCGCGGCCGCGATCAGCAGGGCGGCGGTGGTCGCCGCGACAGTCAGTCCGGAGATCAGCTTCTTCATGACGGCAACTCCGCGAAGCAGGGCGAACCGGCGCCTGTGGCGCTCCGGCACGGTAGCGCCATACAAGCATCAGAGATCGGATGAGTCAAGAGATTGCGTGTTGGTTTCTGATCAGGTTTCGTTGGAACATGGGCGATTGAGCCGCGCCCGGCTAACTCCGTTTGGTCCCTAATCGGCGTGATCAATACGGCGATCGGCATTGACGTTCCCCCAAAAAGCTCCTAGCCTCGCCCCCACCAAATCCATAAGAGATCCGACGTGTTCTGCGCTCGCCGGCAGAACTGGTGGATCTGCCGCCCCGTGGCTGTGGGGGGCCACCCGGCCGATCTCGCCGACGTTGTGCGCTGACGTCGCCACGCCGGGCCCAGTGGGCGTCCGTCTGCCGAATGCCAGTTGACGAGGAGATGCAGTGTCGAGATCGGTCCTGATCACCTCCGCCATCGCCGCTCTGAGCCTCGGCTTGGTGCCCACCGTCGTTGCCGCTCCGGCCGTCGCGGCACCGGCCCCGGCGGCCACGGCTGCGCTGATCTATGCCGCGCCGGACGGCTCCGGGCCTGCCTGCAGCCGGGCGCGGCCGTGCTCGATCGAGGGCGCGCAGCAACGGGAGCGGCACGTCCTGCCCACCGACGAGGGGGCCACCAAGGACGTCGACGTCATCCTCGCGGACGGCACGTACCGGCTCGCCACCCCGCTGCAGTTCGGCCCGCAGGATTCCGGCCGCAACGGGCACACCGTCACATGGACCGCCGCGCCGGGCGCCCATCCGGTGCTCAGCGGCGCGATGCGGGTGACCGGGTGGACCCAGACCGATCCGGCCAACGGCATCTGGTCCGCGCCGGTGCCCGCCGACCTCGACACCCGCCAGATCTACGTCGACGGGGCGGAGGCGCCGATAGCGCAGACCACACCGGCTGAGCAGAACGTCTCGTTCGCCGCAGGGTCGGGCGGCTACACCACGACGCCTGCGTGGGGCGCGGCCTTGCAGGACGAGATCGGTGCCGGCGCGATGTCGCGCGTCGAGTTCGTCTACTCCGGCGGCAACGGCGCGTGGACCCAGTCGCGCTGCCGGATCGACTCGGTGAGCGAATCCACGATCGTCATGCAGCAGCCGTGCTGGACAAACATCACCGCCCGGCCGAAGTTCACGCAGGGCTCCGGCAGCCTGCCGAACATGAATCCGCGCACGGCACCGACCCGGATCGAGAATGCGTATCCGTTCCTGCATCCGGGCCAGTGGTTCCTCGACCTCGACCGGCACGTCCTCGACTACATGCCTACGCCCGGCCAGGACGTGAACTCTCTCGACATCGAGGCACCGCAGCTCACGTCGTTGGTCACGGGCACGGGAACGCTCGACCAGCCCGTGCACGACATCACGTTCGCCGGCCTGCAATTCTCCTACGCGACGTGGACCGACCCCAGCACCGCCGCCGGTTTCGCCGACGTGCAGGACAACCTGCTGCTCACCGGCGACGACCCGACGCACCCACAGGGCACCTGTACATTCGGCACGCCGCCAGGCACCTGCCCGTGGGGGTCGCTGACCCGCGAGCCGGGCAACGTCGAGTGGAGCGCCGCGCACAACGTCACGTTCGAGGCCAACACGTTCACCCACCTCGGCGCGGCCGGCCTCGTGTTCGAGTACGGCAGCCAACACAACACGGTGGAAGGCAACGTCTTCACCGGCATCGCCGGCAACGGCGTGATCCTCGGCGACACGACCGACCCGCATCCGTCCGACGTGGGCGCCGACGACCGCGAGATCGACGCGTACAACACCGTCGACAACAACCTCATCGAGCGTGTCGGGACGGACTACCCGAGCGCGGCCGCGGTCACCCTGTTCTTCACCCAGCACACGCAGGTCGTCCACAACGACATCCGCAACGTGCCCTACACCGGCATCAGCGCAGGCGTCATCCAAGGCCACGTCGACAACGTCGACCACCCCGACAACAGCACCAACGTCAACGGCGACAACACGATCAGCCACAACCTGATCCACGGCTTCATGCAGGTGCTCAGCGACGGCGGCGCGATCTATGTCGAGGGCCACCAGGGCCAGACGATCACCAACGCGGACGGGACTGTCGACCGTGCCGCGAGCATCGCGCACGGACTGCACGC
>JBPYES010000289.1:0-8279 GCA_051984825.1 Jatrophihabitantaceae bacterium | reverse complement strand
CGTAGATCAGGTTGGCCGACTGCAGGATGGCGTCGGCGCTGCCGGTGTACCAGCGCGGGCCGAGCCGCTGCTGGGCCGGCACCGGCGTGATGTAGTTGCCCAGCACGTTCGACATCCGCCAGGTCTGCGTGATGTGCCGGTCCAGGGAGTGGGACTTGTACTGGGTCAGCACACAGATGCGCAGGTATCCGGCGTTGACGAGGTTCGACAGCACGAAGTCGATCAGTCGATAGTTCCCACCGAACGGCACCGCAGGCTTGGCGCGATCGGCTGTCAGTGGGAACAGGCGCTTACCCTCGCCCCCAGCGAGGACCATCCCCAGCACTCTGGGTTCCCGGGCCATGGGGCCACCATAGCCATCCTTGCGGGCGATGGGCGAGCAGTGAAATCGCAGTAGTGTCTGCCTCATGCGCATCGGCATGCTCACCCGCGAATACCCCCCAGAGGTATATGGTGGCGGTGGAGTTCACGTGGAGTTTCTGGTTCGCGAGCTGCGCAAGCTCGTCGACGTGGAGGTGCTTTGCTTCGGCGCTCCACGATCGGAGCCCCGTGTCTTCGCGTACGGCCCCCCCACCGAACTGGCCGGCGCGAACCCGGCACTGCGCACGCTCGGCGTCGACCTGCAGATCGCCGACGCGGTGGGCTCGGCGGACGTCCTGCACTCACACACCTGGTACGCCAACGTCGCCGGAGTCCTCGGCTCGATGCTGCACGGCATCCCGCACGTGCTCACCGCCCACTCGCTGGAGCCACAGCGGCCCTGGAAAGCCGAGCAGCTCGGTGGTGGCTATCGCATCTCGTCGTGGGCAGAGCGCCAGGCCTACGAGACGGCTGCGGCGGTTATCGCCGTTAGCTACGGGATGCGCGCGGACGTGCTCGATGCGTACCCGTTCGTCGACCCGGCCCGGGTGCACGTGATCCACAACGGCATCGACACGTCCCTGTACGCTCCGTCGTCGTCGGTTGACACGCTGTCTCGGTTCGGTATCTCCGCTTCCCGCCCGTCCGTGCTCTTCGTCGGGAGGATCACGCGCCAGAAGGGCATTGCACACCTCCTGGCCGCCGCTTCGTCTTTCGATCCGGATATCCAGCTCGTGCTGTGCGCCGGAGCCCCGGACACCCCCGAGATCGCGGCGGAGACGCAGGCTGCGGTGGAGTCGCTGTCGGCGTCGCGGTCAGGCGTGGTGTGGATCCAGGAGATGCTGCCGCGCGGCGAGCTGGTGCAGTTGCTCACACATGCGACGGTGTTCGTGTGCCCGTCCGTCTACGAGCCACTCGGCATCGTCAATCTGGAGGCGATGGCCTGCGAGACCGCCGTGGTGGCCAGCGCGGTTGGCGGCATCCCCGAGGTCGTCGCTGACGGCGTGACCGGCCTGCTCGTGCCTTACCTCGCGGTCGAACCGCAAGAATTCGAGGAAGGACTGGCCGCTGCGGTGAACGAGCTTGCCGGGAATCCGTCCCGGGCCGCGGCCATGGGCAAGGCCGGGCGGGAGCGCGCCGAGCGCGAGTTCAGCTGGGAGACGATCGCGCACCGTACAGTAGAGCTGTACGAATCGCTGCGCTGAGCGTTCAATGCCCGGTCAGGCGGTGGCGTGGGCGCGCAGATGCAGGACGAACGCATGCCGTTCCCACATCACGAGCCGGCAGCGTTCGCAGAACCATGCGCCGATGGGCACCCGAAAGCCGTGTCTATGCGCGTCCTCGCGCGCGCACGCGACGTGATACGCGCGCATCGCGCGGCGCGTCAGCCGAGCGAATATTGAGCCGATCTGTAACACAAGTGTGCTCCCGCCGTGCCGATCCCCTGCTACCCACCATAAGCGGTCCGGTCAACGCGCAAAGCTGGGCGGCAATAGAGCCAGCGCCGTCTCGGCTCCTGGCTCGACCTCGGTGAATCCGGCATCACGCACGACCGGTGCCCCACTCCGCACGGCGTGGTCCCACTGCGCCGGCGTGGCCGTTCGTACGGCAAGCGGAAATGACGCGGACCGCCACGCGGCACGGGAGGCGTCCGACGAGGCCCGCCAGCCGAGCTGTGCGGCGTGTGCCGCCTGCGCCATGGCCTTGCCCGCCGTCAGCTCGTAATGCGGCGACAGCAGCACGAGAGCGACGTCCGAGGCGGGTGCCGGCGGCGTGGGATCGGGCAGATCCGTGCCGCCGACCTGCAGCCGGGCAAGATCGCGTGGCCAGGTGTCGAGCGGGATCGGCGGGAACACCCGAATCTCGGCGCTGCCGTGTGTGACGGTGAGCCCGTCGAGGGCGACCGCGCGCTGCCACTCCGCGCCACGCGCCCGGCGCACCACTTTGCGGATTCGCTGCGCGTCCCAGGCCGTAATCGCTTCCTGCCAGTCCGGACGCGGGTCGCTGAGCACCAGCAGGACGCCGCGAGCTGCCGCTTCGAGCGCGTCGGTCCGGGTGGGCGGCGCTGAACGTTCGATGCGCACGACGAACGGCAGCACCAGTTCAGCCAATGGCGTGTGCCTCGATCCAGCGGGCGAGCAACCGCGCCCCGAACCCGGTCGCGCCCCGAGTCACCAGGCCGGCGTCGCTGCCGGCCCGCGCCGGGCCCGCGATGTCGAGGTGCGCCCACGGCATGTCCCCGGCGAACGGGCGCAGGAACATCGCCGCCGTCGTGGCCTGCGGGTTGCCGGCCGAGTTGTTCGCATCCGCGACGTTCGAGGAGAGTAGGTCCGCGTAGTCGTCGTCGAGCGGCATGCGCCACAGCGGCTCGCCTGTGTCGGCGCCGGCCTGCGACAGGGCAGCCGCCAACTCGTCAGACGGCGTGAACAGCCCTGCGGTGCCGGTGCCGAGCGCTACCTTGATGCCCCCGGTCAGCGTAGCGATGTCGACGACGGCGTCCGGGCGTAGCCGTGCCGCGGTGTAGGCCAGCGCATCGGCTAGCACCAGCCGTCCCTCGGCGTCGGTGTTGACGATCTCGGTGGTGCGCCCGCCGTGGTGCCGGATGACGTCGCCGGGACGCATCGCCGACCCCGATACCGCATTCTCGGCAAGCGGGACCAGCACGGTGACCGCAACCGGCGCGCGCAGCGCAGCCACGACCTGCAGCGCGCCCAGCGCCGCCGCCCCGCCGGCCACATCGGTGTACATCGTCCTCATGCTCGCGCCGGGCTTGAGGTTGTACCCGCCGGTGTCGAACGTAATGCCCTTGCCCACGACGACCAGATGCACGGTTGCACCGCGGGGGCGCCACCTCGCGTCGACCAGGCACGGCGGCGACACCGAACTGCCGCCCACGGCCAGCGTCCCGCCAAAGCTTTGCGCAGCTAACCAATCCGCATCACGGATGGCGACCCGCACGCCGAGCGGCGTCAGCGTCTCGGCGGCCGCGCGTGCCATCCACGCCGGCGTCTTGACGGGCGCTCGGGTGTTGGCAAGCTCGCGCGCCCACGTAGCACCCTGCCCGTATGCGACGCCCCGGTTGACCGCGGCCGTGTCGTCGCCGCACACGAGCCAGGCGCACGCGACGGGACGCTTTCGCGGGCGCGCGTCGAACCGATATCCGCCAAGCACCAGACCCTCGGCCAGGGCGGCCAGCCCGTCACCTTCGGCGGCAATTGCCACTCCGACATCGCCGCCGGCGGCCCGGGCAATGCCGGCACCGGCGAGCCGTAAATCGGCCGGCGCCGACGAGCCCAGTCCCGTGATCAGCACCCGAGCCGGCAGCTCTCCGGGCAGCGGCAGTTCGCGCACATCGCCCGGCTTCGCCGACGGCTCGCTCTCTGCGGCGAACTCCTCCAGCAAGGTGCGCCCGGAGACCGGGAGCACGTGAGTCGGTATGCCGTCGAGGACGAGTCCGGACGTGCCCAGTCCGACCGCCACGCTCTCAGGCGGCGGCCCGTCGATACCCAGGCGTACGTCGATCGTCATGGCGCAGACCTCGGCCCCGGACACCCGCGTACGGGCACCGGGGCCGCATTGGTCATGTGGTGGCTAGCCAGATCAGCCGACGGCCGACTTCAACGCGTCGCCGAGAGCGGCCGCCTCATCGGCAGACATCTCGACCACAAGACGTCCACCACCTTCGAGAGGAACCCGCATGACGATGCCGCGCCCCTCCTTCGTCACCTCGAGCGGGCCATCGCCCGTCCGCGGCTTCATGGCCGCCATTCGTGCCTCCTCGATGAGGTTCGTCCGAATCGAAACGCAAGCGCCGAGCCGAACGCTAGGCACCGGAGCTTCCGCATATTCTCCCGCATGATCACTCAGGACCAAAGCCCAGGGGTCCTGTGTACGCCGGAACCACTAGTGTCCGCGGGTATGACGGATTCACTGCTCGTCGAGCGCAGCGACGGCGTTGCGACCGTGACGCTCAATCGTCCCGAGTCGATGAACTCGCTGTCGGTCGAACTGAAGGACGCTCTGGTAGCTGCGATCCGTGACCTCGCCGATGACCACTCAGTGCGTGCGGTGGTGCTGACCGGGGCGGGACGGGCGTTCTGTGTGGGGCAGGATCTGCGCGAACACAAGGCGATGCTCGATTCCGGTGACCCGCAGCCCCTGCGCACGGTCGTCGAGCACTACAACCCGATCACGTCAGGGTTGGCCGGCATGCCCAAGCCCGTTGTCGCCGCGGTAAACGGAGTGGCCGCCGGCGCAGGGGCCGGAATCGCATTCGCGTGTGACTTCCGGATCGCCAGCAAGAGCGCCTCGTTCCTGCTCGCGTTCGCCGGCGTCGGCCTGTCGCTCGACAGCGGTACCTCCTGGACGCTCCCCCGGCTGATCGGATCCGCGCGGGCCACTGCCCTGTCGCTGCTGGGCGAGCCGGTCACGGCCGACTCGGCGCTCGAGATGGGTCTGGTCAACGCCGTCGTCGAGTCGGACCGGCTGCTGCCGGCCGCACACGAGCTTGCCGCCCGGCTCGCCGCCGGGCCCACCGTCGCCTACGCCGCGATCAAGGAATCCATCGCCTTCGCGGCCACCTCGACGCTGTCCGACGCGCTCGCCAAGGAAGCCGAGATGCAGCAACGCACGGGCGCCACGGCCGACCACCGCGCCGCCGTGGACGCATTCATCGCCAAAGAGAAGCCGACCTTCACCGGGCACTGATCGCTCTCACTCCAAGTTGTCCGTGCCTCGCAGTGGTGGGACGCCGCGACACGCGGACAACTTGAGGAAGCGAGCGGAAAGCCGACGAGAAAGCGAATAAGCCTTAGCCGGCGCGCCAGCAGGCAGCGATGTGGTCGTCAACTATGCCGGTGGCCTGCATCAGCGCATACGCCGTGGTCGGCCCGACGAACTTCAGCCCGCGCTTGCGCAGATCGCGGGACATCGCGATCGACTCGGGCGACGTGGCGGCGACGTCGGCGAGCCGGCGCGGGCGGCGATGCCGAGCCGGGGCGTACGACCACAGCAGGGTGTCGAGTCCCTCGGGGACGGTCTCGATGATGCGACGCGCGTTGCCGATCGTCGCCTCGATCTTCGCCCGGTTGCGGACGATGCCGGCGTCGGCCAGCAAGCGTGCGACGTCGGCGTCATCAAACGCGGCCACCGTCGGCACATCGAAGCCGGCGAACGCCGTCCGGAATGCCGGCCGTTTGCGCAGGATGATCAACCAGGACAGCCCGGACTGGAACGCCTCGAGCGACAGGCGCTCGAACAGCGCGGTGTCGCCGTGTAGCGGCCAGCCCCATTCGTCGTCGTGATAGGCGAGGTACTCCGGCGCCGACGTGGCCCAGTCGCAGCGGCGGCGACCATCCGGATCATTCATGCGAGGGCTGTTCGTCGCCGATCTCCTGCGTGGAGCTCAGCCCGTCGACGGACGGGCGCGTCTCCTGCGTGGAGCTCAGCCCGTCGACGGACGGGCGCGTCTCCTGAGTGGAGGTCAGCCCGTCGGCGGACGGGCGCGCGCCGCGCAGCCGGGCGATCTCGTCGTCGCGCTGGCGCAGCTCGTCGGTGAGCCGGTCCAGCAGCAGGTCCGTCTCGGCGAAGCGGTAACCGCGCAGCGCCACGGGCAGGCGGGCGGCAACGACGTCCTCGGGCTGAAGTTTGCGGTCGGGCAGCGACTCCCAGGGCCGCGTATCCGGCGCAGGCGGGGCCATCTGCTCACCCTTCGGCAGCACCCAGACTGCCAGCGCGAACAGGCCGGCCACCACGATAATCGCCAGCAGCGCGTAGAGCAGGAGCGTTAGCACCCTTTGATCGTGACACGTCACCCTCGGCGTTGCCGACGCGGCACCGCGATGCGCTCCGTATGGCACCGTGAGCGGGTGACCTTGCGGCTCGGCCGACGCGACTTTCCTGCGGGTGAGTTCGCCGTCATGGCCATCGTCAACCGCACTCCCGACTCGTTCTACGACGGCGGCGCGACGTTCGAGTTGAACGCTGCGTTCGACGCGGTGGCGCGCGCCGTCGCCGAGGGCGCCGACCTGGTCGACGTGGGCGGCGTCCGAGCCGGGATGGGGCCACCGGTCGACCCCGGCGAGGAACTGCGCCGGGTGCTGCCGCTCGTGCAGGGCGTCCGCGAGCGCTATCCCGAGCTGGTGATCAGCGTTGACACATGGCGAGCGGCGGTCGCCCGCGAAGCGGTCGCCGCAGGCGCCGACCTGATCAACGACACGTGGGCCGGCGCCGATCCGGAACTCGTGCAGGTCGCCGCAGAGACGGGAGCCGGCATCGTCTGCAGCCACACCGGCGGGCTCCCCCCTCGCATCGACCCGCACCGCGCCCGCTTCGACGACGTCGTGGACCACGTGGTGGCGACCGTGACCCAAGCGGCGGCCCGGGCAGTGCAGGCCGGCGTCCGCCCGGACGGCGTCCTCGTCGATCCCACGCATGACTTCGGCAAGAACACCCGGCATTCGCTGGAGCTCACCCGGCGCCTCGACGAGGTCGTCGCGACGGGCTGGCCGGTGCTGGTCGCCTTGTCACGCAAGGACTTCGTCGGCGAGACACTCGACCTGCCGCCCGACCAGCGACTGGAGGGCACCCTGGCGGCAACGGCAATCTCCGCCTGGCACGGCGGGCGCGTGTTCCGCACCCACGACGTGCGCGCGACCCGGCGGGTGCTCGACATGGTGGCCAGCATCCAGGGGACCCGCCCACCATCAGTGGCGCGGCGCGGCCTGGTCTAGGAACGCGAACGCATCGTCCACTGTGGACACTCGATGCAACCGGTCGAGCGCCGCCTGCCGGACGAATCCCTCGTCAACCAGGGACTCGAGGTATGCCCACAGCGGGCGGTAGAACCCATCTGGATCGAGGACGAGCACCGGCTTGTCGTGCATGCCGATCGAGCCCGCCGTCCACACCTCGAAGAATTCCTCGAGTGTGCCGATGCCGCCGGGCAGCGCGAGGAAGGCGTCCGCGCGCTGATCCATCAGCCGCTTCCGTTCCCGCATGGTGTCGACGATGATCAGCTCGTCGGCGTCGTGATCGCCGACCTCGATGTCGATGAGGGCCTGCGGCATCACGCCAACGGTGTGGGCACCTCCGGCTCGGGCCGCCCGCGCCACTGCACCCATCATCGAGAGGCGCGCGCCACCAGACACCAGCGTATGGCCGTCTTTGGCGAGTCGAGCGCCGACCTGCTCGGCGAGCAGGATGTAACGCGCGTCGATGTGTTCGCCGGACGCGCAAAAGACGCAGATAGCGGCCATCAGGCCGTCACTCTGCGTCGTGTACGAGCGCGTCGACGGCTCGTTCCCGCTGGCGTGCCGCGTCGACGATGTGCCTAACGACGTCGTCCACGTCGTCGGTGACCGTCAGCAGCTCGACGTCGGCGTCGCTGACCTTGCCGCCCGGCAGCACGGTATCGCGGATCCAGTCGAGCAGCCCGGCCCAGTACTGCCGCCCGAACAGAATCACCGGGAAGCGGGTGACCTTGCCGGTCTGTACCAGGGCGAGCGACTCGAACAGCTCGTCCAGCGTTCCGAAGCCGCCGGGCAGAATCACGAAAGCCTGCGCGTACTTGACGAACATCGTCTTGCGGGCGAAGAAGTAGCGGAAGTTGATTCCGATGTCGACCCAGTCGTTGAGGTGCTGCTCGAACGGCAACTCGATGCCGAGCCCGACGGAGATGCCGCCCGCTTCGGACACACCGCGGTTCACTGCCTCCATCGACCCCGGCCCGCCACCGGTGATGACCGCGTAGCCGGCCCGGGCAAGGGCGCCACCCAGCCGCCGCGCGGCGTCATAGTCGGGATGCTGTGCCGGCGTGCGCGCCGACCCGAATACCGACACCGCCTGCGGGAGGTCGGCGAGCAGCCCGAACCCTTCAACGAATTCGCTCTGGATCCGCAGCACCCGCCACGGGTCGGTGT
>JBPYES010000288.1:0-2456 GCA_051984825.1 Jatrophihabitantaceae bacterium | reverse complement strand
TGTTGACGCCACCTGTGGTGCGGCAGGCGGAGGGCTCCTCGTAGAGATTGCTGGGGTTGTCGCCGTAAACGCCGGTGTTACCCGGCCAGGTGTCGACGCCCTCGTTGTACAGCCAGTAGTAGTCGGTACGCGTGCTGGGGTCCGATCGCCGCACGCTTAGCAGGCTTGTCGGTGCAGCCGGCTCGGCCTGCGGCTCGATGCCCAGGGATGCGAGCAGAGCCGGTACGTCAGCCTCGGACGCGACCTCGTAGGTATTTGGTCTTGCGAGGATCTGGTCCACGAGGCTGTTCAGGGTCGCGTCGTCCCACTGCGGCAGCCCGCCGGTGCTGCTGGGACGCCCCACAAAGACAATCGGGAGACCATCGTCGGCGTAAGCGAGGAACTTCTGCGCGGCCGCGACGGACATCGTCCCGCGCGCGGTATTGGCCGTCGGCAGCAGGAATTGGTCGAAGATCAGAGCCTTGTAGTCCGGACCCGCCTCAGCAAGGCGGCGATGCGTCACTACCGCATTCGGCAGGTCGAATAGGGACTCGTCAAGGTAATCCCAGGTGTATCCGGCCCTCTGCAGGCCGAGGTCCTGCCAGTGTCGATTGCTCGGATCGGACGTGGCGAAGGCGGCCGGCGATGAGTAGTTCTCTTGGTAGACGGCCACATCCATCTTGGCCATGCCCTGAGTCAGCACCTCGTGTTCACGCGCGAAGTAGTCATTCACGGCCGCGGCGTCCTGCTGATAGTAGGGCTCGGTGCGGTTGTTCGCGTTCGCGAATGACACCTTGGCCGCGGAAAAGCCCATTCCTGGCCAGGTGGTTGTGGGGCTGTCGATGTAGGGGCGAATATGGTAGACGATGCGGTTCACACCACCGGCGAACTCATGATTCATACGGATGATTTGATCCTGGGTGGTCTCCGCGTAGCTTTCGTTCAACACGGCACAACATTCCGTCGAGTACCACGTGTTGCCGGTCATGTGGTTCGCGGAGGCCATCGGGCGGTAGATGTCCGCCTGGTCGCTGCCGGTCAGGGATTCGTACTCCGACTGGTCCAGCACCGTCGACGTTTCGAGCTGGTCACCGATCGAGGTGATCGGGCCGTCCTCCTGCTGCAGCCGCAACTTCATGTTGTACGTGTGCGCCCAGGTCTGGAACGCCTGCAGGCGGTACTGCGTGTACATGGCGCTACGGGCGCGGTTGAAGTCCGTGCGGATTCGCCCAGCGCTGCCATCGCTGAACGCATAGAAGGTGCCGTTCGGGTGATCGTTGCCGAGGCTCGCCCCTGCCATTGATGGATCGAGCAACGCCGCGAGGTCAGGCACGATGTCGTAGCCCGCGCGGGCCTCGAACTGGGATCGCATGTTGCTGGCCCACAGTTCTTCCGGGGCGCCCCAGGGATCACTCGCGTGCGAGTCGACGAAGAAGTCACCGCCATTCGCTTTGACCATGTCACCGAGACCGCCGGCGAAATAGGCGTCGTATGCGGTGGTGACTTCGCTGGTTCCTTCAGGGCTGAGCGTTTCGGGCTCCGAACCGAACGGCACCGCGCGGAACGTCAGCACGACCCACTCTGCCCCAGCAGGCGACACGGGTGCGGTCCAGTTGAGCGTCCCCGTCGTGGATCCGCCCTGATATCCGCTGGTGTTCGTGCCCGTCAGGTCGCCGGTCAGATTCACCACGGAAGACCGCTCGAGCGACACCGTGCCCGTGGCCGCGCACGGCGACACGGTGCACCGGTAGGCCAGCACGGCGACAATCGTGCCCGTCGCGGTACCGCCCACTGGGCCGGACAACGTTTGACCCGCATCAACAGTCTGGCGCGACGCCGACAGTGTGCGCCGGGCGTAAGGGTCACTCGACGAATACGTCTGACCCGGAAGCCCATTGGCTGCCTTCAGGCTGATCTTTATGCCTAGCGCATTCGCTTCGCGGTATATCGCCATGAGTTGATCAACGGTCGGGACACCGCCTTGCCCGATCTCCAAACCGCCGATGTTGTGGTCGTACGCATCGAGAATGTCTTGCTGAAGACCCTCGATCGTGACTGTGGCCGGCGCGAAGTTCCACCTCGCCCACGGCATGTCGTTCTGCGGCGGATTCCCGAACGATGCGGCGGTCAACGGCGTCACCGGGTTCAATGACGCGAAATGTGCAGCGTCCGAAGGCAGCTGCGGATCGGAAGCCGACGCAGCCGGACTGGTCACCGCGACCGCAGCCGATACAACCATCGCAGCCGCGCCGAGGGTGGCCACCCGCGCGCGCAGCCGTGCCTTTCCCGTTCCCCTGGTAGCACGATCGATCTGCCGGATCGCCTCTGCCATGTCCCATCCCCCAATGCGTGACCGCCCGGTGATGCCCGATGACCCAGTGCTAGTGGAACGTTTCATTCGAATCAGCGCTTCAGATTAACGGCGTCATCAGACGACGGGCAATGCACGTGGCCGACATCGGTCAGACGGGAGACGT
>JBPYES010000287.1:0-4856 GCA_051984825.1 Jatrophihabitantaceae bacterium | reverse complement strand
TCAGGTTCATGAGGATCACCGAAGCGCTGAGCACGAGGAAGGTGCCCTCGAGCAGTGGCAGATCCGGGATCTGCAGCGCCTGAAAGGTAAGAAATCCCAGGCCGGGCCACGAGTACACCGTCTCCACGGCGATCGCGCCACCGACGATCGTGCCGAGCTGCAGGAAGATCACCGTGACCGACGGCAGCAATGCGTTCGGGACGGCGTGACGGTGCCGCACGTCGTTGTCCCGCAGCCCCTTCGCCCGAGCAGTCAGCAGATACGGCGAACCCAGCTCGTCGATGATCGACGAACGCATGATCGTCACGTACTGGCCGAAGATCACCAACACGAGCGTCAGGCAGGGCAGGATCAGGTGATGCACCGTGTCGCCGGCCTGCGCCAGCCACGATCCGGAGAAGCCCGGCGTCGACATCTGCCCGGCCGGGAACAGACCGGACGGTATGGGCCCGGCGCCGACGGTGAACAGCACGAGCAGGATCAGTCCTAGCCAGAACGTCGGCACCGACCACAGCACGAGCGACACCCCGGACGCCGTGCGGTCGAAAGCACTCCCGTGCCGCCAGCCGGCGCGGATACCCAGCCACAGGCCGAGCGCCACCGAGATCACGGTCGACGATCCGATCAGCAGCACGGTCGGCCAGAGCCGCTCGCCGATCAGCGATGCGACAGACTGGTGATACTGCCAGGAGTCGCCGAGCTTGCCCTGCACCGTGTGCCCGACGAAGTTGAGGAAGCGGTGCCACACCGGAAGGTCGAGGCCGAACTGGTGGCGAAGTTTTGCCCGCTGCTCCGCGGTGGTCGGGTGTTCCCGGGCGAGCGTGGCCACCGGATCGGACGGCATGACGTTGAAGATCATGAAGCCGATGACCAGCATGACCAGAAAGCTGATCAGCGCGCCCAGCACCTTGCCGCCCAGGTAGGGCCAGAACGACGAGCGGTACCACCGCGTCGCGCCGACGTTGTCCGTGCTTGGCTCCGCCATCGCACCGCGACGCGCGGACAACTCAGAGAGGGGCGGCTCACTCACTCGCGTTCAGCCGCTGTACGCCGCCGCCAGATCGTGAACGCTGCCCCGGCCAGCACCACGACCGCGGCTGCTACGCCGATCCCGACCCACAACCCGGTGTTGGACGAACTGCTGCTTGCCTGCGGCGCCGCCTGCCGCCACGACACGAATGTGTCCTGAAGTGGATAGCTGCCGGACGAATCCGCCGAGCCGACCGGGTAGTTCGACACCTTGTCGGTGCGCACGGCGTCCAGAATGTAGCCGTAGTACAGCATGATGTCGTCGTTTTCCCGGTACAGGATCTGCTGCATCTTGGCGATCGTCGCCGCCCTCTGCTTGACGTCGAACTGCTGCGACTGCTGGGTGAACAGCGAGTCGTAGTTCTTGTCGCAGAAGAACGCGTCGGTGTATCCGGCGGTGTGGTCGTCCTTCGGCAGCGCGTCGCACGTCTGGATGCTCAACAGATACGTCGGGTCCGGGCCGGTGCTCCAACCGTCCATAAGCAGGTCCCAGTCACCCTTGGCCAGGTTGTCGTTGAGCCCCGACATGCTCTGCACCTGCAGCCTGAGCTTGATGCCGATCGCCTTGAGCCAGCCGACGAGGTACAGCGCAATGGCCTGGTCGTCCGCGTCTCCGGAGTGCGTGCCCAGGCGGAAGCTGAGCTGCTTGCCGGTGCGCGAATCGACCCGGTAGGTGCCACGCTTGGGGTAGTCTGCCGCGTCAAGGATCTGGTTCGCCTTGGCGGGGTCGTAGCCGACCAGTTCACTCGCGGACGGCTGCCACGCGAACTCTTGGTACGCCGGTGGAATGTAGCCGGCGCCCGGCAGCCCCAGCCCGTCGAGCACTTTCGTGACGAGCGTCCGCCGGTCGATCGCGTACGCGATGGCCAGGCGCAGCTTGGGGTCGGCGAGGAGGGGGTTCCCGTTACCTATCTCGGTGCCGTTGCGCATCTTGGCGCCCGGGTTGATCTCCACGCCGGTCCACTGCGTGGGTGCCTCCTTGAAGGCCGTGACGTCCTTGACGCGTTGCAGCGACTTCCACCCCGGCGCCGGCAGGTCGTGGGCGTAGGCGATCTGGCCGGTGCGCAGCGCCGCGATCGTCGCGTCGTCGTTCTTGAAGTGCTGCAGGATCAGTTGGTCGATCTTCGGCTTGCCCTCGTAGAAATCCTTGTTCGCCTCGAGCGTGACGTACTGGTCGGTCTTGTAGCCGGCCAGAATGAACGGCCCGTAGCCGACGACGGGGTAGTCGTTGTTGAGGTACTTGCCGAGGCCCTGGACCTTCGACTCCCAGATGTGCTGCGGGACGATCGGGATGCCGGTGATGGTGACATTGACGTACGGCATGTTGGCCTGTGGCGTCTTCGTCTTGATGATCAGTGTGGCGTTGTCCGGCGCGGACACCGATGCGAAATTGCTGACGAGCGAAGCGTTGGCCATCTGCACGTCGCCATCGGTCATGATCAGGTTGAACGTCCAGGCGGCGTCCTGCGCCGTGATCGGATGACCGTCCGTCCACCTGAGGCCCTGCCGGATCTTGAACGTCCAGGTGAGGTGATCGGCGGACGTCGTGGCGGACTCGGCGAGGTACGGCACCGGGTTGCTGTTGGCGTCGTACTGGTACAGCGACGGGTAGATGCTGCCGAGGATGTTCAGCTCACTGTCGAAGGTCGACAGGAACGGGTTGAGCGTACTGATCTCCGCGGTCGCGATAGTGAGCGTCCTCCTGGGCGCAGCAGTCGCGCGCGGCGCGGTACCGCCCACCTGCGCCGCGAGCAACGTCACGGCCGCGACGATTCGCGTCCCCCTCATCGCATCTCCTCCCGTAAGTAGGTGTCGAGCACCCTGGCGCCGAACACCAGGCTCTCGATCGGCACGCGTTCGTCCACGCCGTGCACGTATTTCCAGTGCGCGAAGCCGGCAGGCCAGCGCGCCGGTGCAAAGCCGTAGCAGGAGATGCCCAGCGTGGAGAACGCCTTCGCGTCGGTACCGCCGCTCGCGCAGAACGGCAGCACCAAGGCGTCCGGGTCGTGCGCGCGGACCGCGGCAGCGATGGCGGAGAACTCCGGCGTGTCGTGCGGCGTCTGGATCGGCGCGGCAAAGCTCGCCACCTCGCAGGTGACGTCCGGCTCGACGCGGTTGTCGAGCGCGGCGAAGAAGTCGTCGGCCGTCCCGGGCAGCACCCGGCCGTCCAGCCAGGCGACGGCCTCGCTCGGCACGACGTTCACCTTGTAGCCGGCGCGCAGCATGGTCGGGTTCAGCGTGCTGGACAGCGTCGCTTCGAGCAGCCGCGCGGCGTCGCCGAGTGTCGCGAGATCGTCCGGCGTCACGCCCAGCCCGTCGAGTAGAGCCTGCACCGCAGGGATGATGTGCCGGGGCCAGCGATGGTCGGCCAGCCGGACGACGACCCGGGCCAGCGTGGCGACGGCGTTGGCCGAGCTGGGTCGTGAACCGTGCCCGGCGCTGCCGCGGGCGGTGAGCTTGATCCGGGCCGTCCCGCGCTCCGCGCACGCGATCGGGTACAGCCGCCGCCCGTCCGGCAGATGCACGCTGCAGCCGCCGGACTCGCCGATCGCGGTGGTCACGCCCGCGAACAGCCCGGCGTGCTCGCGCACCAGGTAGCCCGCCCCGAACTCGCCGTTGTCCTCCTCGTCGGCGACGAACGCCAGCACGACGTCTCGCGGCGGGACGTAGCCGTCGCGCGCCCAGCCCAGTGCGACAGCCAGCATCGCGGCGTCCATCGCCTTCATGTCCAGGGCACCGCGGCCCCACACCGCGCCGTCGCGCACCTCGCCGGCGAACGGGTCGACGCTCCAGTCCGGCGCTGCGGCGGGAACGACGTCGAGGTGGCCGTGCACGAGCAGTGCCGGGGCGTCCCGGTCACAGCCGGCGATCCGGACGACCGTGCTGGCGCGTCCCGGTGCCGCCTCGATAACAGCCGGCGCGTAGCCCGCCTCCCGCAACTCCCCGGCAACCCAGTCGGCGGCGTCCCGCTCGCCGTTCGACTTGCCGCCGCCGTAGTTGGTCGTGTCGAAGCGGATCAACGTGACACAGATGGCCACGAGATCGGCATCCGGGATCGGTGCAATCAAATGAGGACGAGTAAAGATTGAGCTGCCCGTGCCGTCAAGAATGTGTTCGCGCCGTACGGTGTGCGACATGATCGCGTCCCTCGCGCGCCCTCCCGCTTTGCGTCCGGGTGATCGCATCGCGGTGTTGTCGGCGAGCAGCCCACCCAACCAGGAACGGCTCGCCGCCGGTCTCTCGGCGCTGCGCCGGTCCGGCCTGGAACCCGTGGTGTACGCGTCGGCCCGCGATCACGGTGCGCCCCGCCACTACCTCGCCGGCGAGGACACGCAGCGCGTCGCCGACCTGACGAGCGCGCTGCGCGACCCGGATATCGCCGGCATCGTGTTCGCCTGTGGCGGTTCCGGGGCGCAGCGCACCCTCGAGTCCCTCGACTGGGACGTGCTCGACGGCGTCGGGCCGAAGGTCCTTGCGGGATATTCCGACGTGACCGCGATCCTCGAGGCGACGGCGCGCCGCCTGGGCTGGGCGTCACTGCACAGCACGATGGTGTCCTACTTCGACGCATACGATTTCGCCTCGCTGTTGCGGGTGCTCATGCATCCGGAGCACGCCACCATGTTGTGCTTCGCGGACGCCAGCACCGTTGTGCCGGGCGTTGCTCGCGGCGTCACGTGTGGCGGCAACCTCACCGTGCTGACCGCCTCGCTGGGCACCGACACGTCCTGGCCGGCGCAGGGTGGCATCTGGCTGGTGGAGGACGAGGGCGAGGACGACTACCGCATCGACCGGATGCTCACCCAGCTGCGCCGGTCCGGCTACCT
>JBPYES010000286.1:0-26817 GCA_051984825.1 Jatrophihabitantaceae bacterium | reverse complement strand
TACACCGCCGCGTGCTGCGCGAGCGTGGGCGGGCACAGCGCGAAGTTGCTGGCCAACCGGTCGACGGAGTCGAGCAACTCGTCCGGCACGAGCAGCCAGCCCAGGCGCCATCCCGTCATGCAGAAGTACTTCGAGAACGAGTTGACGACGATCGCGTTGCGGCTGGTGGACCAGGCGCACGACGGCGCGCCGCCATATGTGATCCCGTGGTAGATCTCGTCGCTCACGAGCCGAACATCGTGGGCATCGCACCACCTGGCGATCGCGGCCAGTTCGTCCGGCGCCAACATCGCGCCGGTCGGGTTGGCTGGGCTCGCGAGGACTACGCCCGCGGGCACCTCGAAAAGCGCCTCCAAGGCGGCGACGGTCGGCCGGAAATTGGTGTCCGGACCACACGGCAGTTCGAGCACCCGGCAGCCCAGCGACGCGAGCATGTTGCGATATGCCGGGTAGCCGGGGCGCGTCAGCACGACCAGGTCGCCCGGATCGAAGGCCGCCAAGAATGCAAGCAAGAAGCCGCCCGAGGAACCGGTGGTTGCCACCACGTCGTCGCGCGAGACGGAAAGCCCGTACCAGCGCTGGTAATGGCCGGCGATCGCCTTACGTAACTCGGGAATGCCGACCTGCGACGTGTAGCCGAGCCGGTCGGTCTCGAGCGCCCGGTGAGCAGCCGCCAGCACGGGCGCCGGCGCGGGCGTTCCGGGCTGCCCCGCGGTCAGCACATACACCGGCAGCCCCGCGGCACGGCGGGCGTGCGCCGCCTGCAGGACCCGCATGGCATGGAACGGTGGCACCCGGCCGCGGTCGGAGATGCTCATGCCAGCACGTCCACCCAGCCGCCGGTGCGCCAGTAGACGCCGGCCGCGCGGCTGAGCAGCCCCTCGTCGATCAGATAACGGCGCAGCGCCGCCACGTCGTCGTAATAGGCACGCAGCACCGCGTTCACCTCGGACTCGGGGTAGCGCACGCCCGGCTCGAACAGCGTGGCCAGGTAGTCGAGGACGATCCTTCGCTTGGTGCCGGGGCGCGGCATCGTGCGCAGCCGGCCGTCGGCAAGGTAGGTGCGCAACACCCGGCGCACCGCCGGGTCGCTCACGCCGAAGTCGTCACTCTCATTCATCGCTTGGACGGTAGTCGACGCAGACGAGGCTCCACGGGCGTCCCTGCTTGCGCGTCATGACGAGCGTGGCCTTGGCGCCGCCGCGCAGCTTCAGGCGCCGATGCAGTTGCTCGACGTTGCCCGCGAGGCCCCGGCGGCGGATGTCCACCGCACCGAAGCCGAGCGCGGTAAGCCGCCCGGCGAGCGCCTTCTCCTTCCAGGGCGCGGACTCGACCACCTGCAGTGTGCGGGCGAACGGCGTACGCACCGGGGCGTCTGCGGCGAGGAAGGCGATGTGCTCGTCGATCTGCCACGTGCCGGTGGCGCGGGCGAGCTCCGCGACGAGGCCGGCCCGTGTCACCGCGGGGTTGGGGTCAAGCAGGTACTCCCCCGGCTCGCCGACCGGGACCGGAGCGCCGTCCTCGGCGATCAGCGTGTCGCCGGCGGGGAGCACCGTCGCACGCCGTGCGGTCGTAGCCAACGCCGGCGACCAGGCGGTGGCCTCCTTCAGCTCTCGACGGTCCGCGACGAACTCGAGTTCCCATCCGGGCGGGACGGCGCCCCGGTCGACGCCCGGCGCCAGCTTGAGAGCAACGGCCGGCACGATATCGGCGACTCCCAGGCACCACGAGAGCGGTGGTTCGCTCTCGCCGGTGGGCAGCCGGCGTCCGCCGAGGCGCCGCGCCGGGTCCACGAATGCCGCATCCACCTCGGTCAGATCGACAGTGCGCACGTCGGCCTGGCGCGCGATCACATTGCCGGCGACTCCGTACGCCTCAGCATTGAGCTGTGCCATTTGCAGGTGTACAGCATCGCTGTCGACCGCGAATACCTCGTGGGACGTGGCAAGCGCGATCAGGTCGCCCCCGATGCCGGTGCACAGGTCGGCCATCCGTCCCGTGCCGGCGAACCGCAGCGCTCGATGCCGAGCGACGATCTCCGCCGACGCCTGCTCCAGGCCGGGACGGGTGAAGTACATCTCCGCAGCACGGCTGAACTTCGCCGCAGCGGCGCGACGCAACTCGGCCTGGGTCAGCGCCGCGGCGACGAGGTCGCCCGGGTACCGCTGCCGCAGCGAGGCGGCGAGCCGCATCGATCCGAGATCGTCCGCGCTCGCCAGCTCGGCCAGTAGGGCCTGGCCAGCTGGTGAAAGCAGCGCGTCGACCACCGGACCGACGCTAATGTCTTCCGTGATGCTGAGGGAGTGGATACCGGTCTGGTCGAAGCCGGCCGCGCTGCGGGCCCTGCGTGCCACGATCGTGGTGCCCGGGCTGTTCGCGTTGACCTACGAGGTCATCGGCAACCTCCAGATGGCAACGTTCGCCGCGTTCGGCGGCTTCGCGACGCTTGTGCTGGCCGCGTTCGGCGGCACCTGGCGGGACAAGCTGATCGCTCACGCCGGCCTGGCGGTGACCGGCAGCCTGCTGCTGATCATCGGCACGGCGGTCAACTCGAACACGGCTTTGGCGGCGTTGGTGACCCTGGTCGTCGCCTTCACCGTCCTGTTCGCCGGGGTGGCGGGGCCGAATGCCGCATCAGGCGGTGCAGCGGCGATGCTGGCGTATGTCCTGCCGGCAGCGTCGCCGGGGACCAACGCCATGATCCCCGACCGCCTCGCGGGCTGGTGGCTGGCCTCGGTCGCCGGCACGATCGCGGTGCTCCTGCTCTCGCCGCGACCGCCTGGTGACCGGCTGCGCAGCGCGGCTGCCCGACTGGCCGCGGCACTTGGGGATCAGCTCACCGGGGCGCTCTCCTGCGACATCATGCCCGAGCAGCGTGTTGCGACGATGGACGCCAAGCATGAGTTGATGGCCGCGTTCACGGCCACCCCGTACCGGCCCACTGGGCTGGCCACCACCGACCGTGCACTGGAAAGCCTGGTGGGGCTGCTCGAATGGTGCGCGTCGGTCGTCAACGACAGCCTGACCGAATACACGAACCTGTGCGCGACTGAGCCGGTCGAACGAGAGCTGCTCGCAGCCACCGCCGACGTGCTGCGCGACACTTCCGCGATGCTGTCGGGCGAGCACCGTCGTCCCGACCTGGATCGGCTCAACCGCACCCTCGCGGACAGCGTCCAGCACCTGCGGGACATGCAGCCGGATCGACCGGAATACAGCGATGCTGTACACCTGTCATTCCACGCTCGGACGGTCGCGGTGACCGCGCAGGCTGCGGCCTCCGACGCGCTGATCACCACCCGGATGGCCGACCCGGACACCATCGCCGAGCAGCAGATGCGCTGGGCCGGCGGGCTGCCTGTCGGCGGCAACCTCACGCAGGCGCGCCGTCTTGTTGCCGGCCACGCCAGCCTGCGCTCCGTGTGGTTCCTCAACAGCGTGCGGGGCGCGATCGCGTTGGCCGCCGCGGTCGCCGTCGCCGACCTCTCCAGCGTCCAGCACGGGTTCTGGGTGGTGCTCGGCACCCTGTCCGTGCTGCGTACCAACGCATCCGCGACCGGTTCGACGGCGCTGCGGGCGCTGCTCGGGACCGTGCTCGGCTTCGCGGTCGGCGGGCTGCTCATCGCGGCGATCGGGACCGAGCACGCCGCGCTGTGGGTGGCGCTGCCGGTCGCGATCTTCGTTGCGTCCTATGCGCCCGGTACCACGCCGTTCGCCGTCGGGCAGGCGGCGTTCACCGTGGTTGTTTCGGTGCTGTTCAACCTGCTCGTTCCGGAGGGCTGGAAGATCGGAGTCGTGCGCGTCGAGGACGTCGCCATCGGCTGTGGGGTGAGCCTGCTCGCCGGCGCGCTGTTCTGGCCGCGCGGGGCGGCCGCGGTAGTCGGCGACGACCTGGCCGACGCCTTCCGCCTCGGCGGCACGTACCTGGCGCAGGCGGCGCGTTGGGCGCTTGGGTTACGGCACGAGGCGCCCCGAGCGGCGCCTGCCGCGACCGCGGGCGTGCGCCTGGACGACGCGCTACGTGGGTTCCTCGCCGAGCAGGGTTCCAAGCGGGTGCCGAAGAAAGACCTATGGCGGCTCGTTACGGGCGCCACACGACTCCGCCTCACCGCGAACTCACTGGCCGGGCTGCCCAACCCCGCCGCCGCGCCCGAGCCGGCCGGCGGGCAACTCGGCGCACGCGCCGACGAGATCGCGAGTTGGTTCGACGAGCTAGCGGCCTACGTCGGGCATCCGAACGGTCCGCGACCGCCGCTCGAGCCGCCAGTGATCGAGTCGCTAGGCGCGGTGGACCCGGCCAGCCACCCGTCCGTCTTCCCCTCCTGCACACTGTGGGTCGACGAGCACCTGCAGCACATCACGCCGCACCTGGCCGAATTGATCGAGCCCGCCGAGGCCGTCGCCACCCAGCGGCGTGCTCCGTGGTGGAGATAGTTACCGGAGCCGAGCCTCGCGCCGTGCGCGGTTGCGCGCGACGACGGCTCGGTGTGCCTCCGCCGAGCGCCGATCACGCATTTCCGCGGCCAGCCCCCGCGGGTAGCCCGCCTTCTCGATACGCGATTCGAGCGATTCGACCGTGAAGCACATATAACCGAGCCCGATGCTCAATCCGGCGGCGAGGCACGTCTCGGTGCGAAGCGCCATCGTCGTCGGCAGAAACACCATGACTGCCGCCACGAAAGGACCGATCAGGAGGATGTAGCGGACGATGTGGCGCAGGACCCATGTTCTGCAGGTCGCGTCGAAAAGCACCCATGCCGCGTTCTTGCGCGGCGCAGTGCCCGTGTACTCATAGCGCAGCCACTGAAGCAGGCTCGGCCGGATGATCTTCTCGTCGTCCACAACACTATAGTAGGCCAATCATTGGTACACCAATAGTTGGTACACTGTGATCTGTGGCTACAGCTCATTCGCAACCGATGACGCTCGAGGACCCACTCGCGCTGGATCGGCAGGTGTGCTTCGCATTGGCCGTCGCCGCCCGGGAAGTCATCGCGCTGTACCGGCCGGTCCTCGAACCACTCGGCCTGACACATCCGCAATACCTGGTCATGCTCGCGTTGTGGGAGCGCGATGAACGGTCGCTACGGGATCTTGCAGACACCCTCGCTCTCGACCCCGGCACTCTCTCGCCCCTGCTCAAACGACTCGAGGCCGCCGGGTTGATCCGTCGCGAGCGCCATAGCGCCGACGAACGCCTCCTGGCGGTGACCCTCACCCCGCAGGGGCGACGGCTGCGGCGGCGCGCCGAAAAGGTCCCGGAGCAGATCGTCGCGCGCCTTGGGCTCCCCATCTCTGACCTGCTCCACCTCAACGAGGTGCTGCACCGGGTCATCGAGGCAGCCGCTACAGACACGTGACGCGTGGCGCACTAGAGAACGGCGCGCATTGCCGCCACTGAGCGGTCGACGTCGGCCTCGGTGGTCGACCAGTTCGACACCGAGATGCGCGCCGCGGCCATCCCCTTCCACACCGTCCCCCCGAACCAGGACGTGCCCTCGCCCTGCGCAGCTGCGATGACGCGGCGGGTGACCTCGTCCGAGTCGCCGAAGCGCACGAGTACCTGGTTGAGCACCACGTCGTTGAGTACCTCCACCCCGGGCAGCTCGCCGAGGGCGACCGCGAAGCGCCGCGCGAGAGCGCAGCAGCGCTCGACCAGTTCGGCTGTGCCGGAGCGGCCCAGTGTGCGCAGCGCCGCCCACACCGCGAAGCCGCGGGCACGGCGAGAGCCCTCCGGAACGAACGCATCGCCGTCGCGTTCACCCGGGCGCTCGTCCGGGAAGTAGCCGGCGGTCTTTCGCATAGCTGCCCGGTGCGCCTCGGGGTGCGCAACGAAGACCAGCCCCGAATCGTATGGGACGTTCAGCCACTTGTGGGCGTCGGTGGCCCACGAGTTGGCGCGGTCCAGACCGGAGACGAGCGGTCGCAGTGCGGGACTGGCAGCCGCCCAGAGGCCGAAGGCGCCGTCGACGTGCACCCAGGCATCGTGCGCGTGGGCCAGCCCGCAGATTGGCGCGATCGGGTCGACGGCGCCGGTGTTCACGTTGCCGATCTGGGCGCAGACGATCGTCGGCCCGGTGCACTGGGCCAGTACGCCGGCCAGTAAGTCGGCGCGCATCCGCCCCTGGTTGTCGGCCGCGACGACGTGTGCGGTCGCCTCGCCCAGGCCGAGGTAGCGAAGTGCGGCATCGACCGTGACGTGCCGCTCCTCGCCGACCACGACATGTAGCCGCGGCGCGCCCTGCAGCCCGTCTCGCTCGACGTCCCACCCTGCCTTGGCCAGAACGTGGTGACGTGCTGCGGCCAGCCCGGTGAAGTTGGCCATCGTCGCGCCCGTCACGAAGCCTGCCGACGCGCCCGACGGCAGCCCGAGCAGGTCGACGATCCAGGCCAGCGCGACGTCTTCGGCGACACCCGCCACCGGACTCATCACGTAGGCCGCCGCGTTGACGTCCGCGCCGGTGGCCAGCCAGTCGGCGGCCAGCGTGGCGGGCAAGGCACCGCCGGTGACGAAGCCGAAGTATCTCGGGCCGGCCGTGGCGACGCTCCCGGCATCCAACGCATCGGCCAGCGCGGCGATCACGGCGGCCGGCTCAGCCGGGCCGTCCGGGGTCGGCCCGCCGAGCAGGGTGCGCAACTCTTCCAGTCCGGCACGCGCGCGCACCGGCCGTTCGTCCAGGCCGCGGTGGTAGTCCGTGATCCGGGCTGCCACCGCGGCGAGCAGGTCGTCAGTCATGCGCCTCCGCAGGAACGACGTTCTGGTTCAGGTGGAACACATTCTCCGGGTCGTACCGCCGCTTGACG
The DNA here is from genome assembly GCA_051984825.1 of Jatrophihabitantaceae bacterium. GTDB lineage: Bacteria > Actinomycetota > Actinomycetes > Mycobacteriales > Jatrophihabitantaceae > DASXRA01. The sequence goes on along the minus strand of JBPYES010000286.1, from coordinate 20,013 downwards.
TCGGCCAATCGGGCGTACGTGGCCGGTGGGTACGCGGCCCGCTGCTGCCCGGCGTCGCCGATGAAGTTGACGTACGTCTGCGCGGCCGAGTACGGCTCGAGCGCTGCCCCGAAGTCACGCGCCCAGGTGATGTTCTCATCGGCGTCGGCCGGGTTCGCCCAGCGGCTGATGATGTTGGTCACGTACGGCACGCCTCGCCCTGCGTACACGCTGCGGCCCGGGCTGACGTCGTCGACAGCTCCGCCCATGTGGTGCACATGAAGCTCTGACGCCAGGCCGGCCGGGCGCCGGTCGATGAAGGACCGCACCGTCGCGGCAACGTCGGGGCCGAGCCGGGTGAGGAAACCACCGCGGAAGTAGTTCGCCATCCCCGGTCCCCACAGCGGGTCGATCAAGCTCTGCAGCGCGGTGTACGGCATCGGCCCGAGCAGGTCGGCGATCGGCGGCCCGAACTCCTTGAGCGCCCGGTAATGCTGCTCGCCGTCCTCCATCGCACCGCCGTAGCAGCCGAGCAGGATGGCGATCGGCTTGCCGTGCACGTCCTCGGGCAGGAACGGCATCGGCGGCGCCGTCGTCAGCACGACGAACGAGTTGACCTCCCGGGGCTGGCTCGCGCTCCAGTCCTGGTAGAGCGCGAGCAGCCCCTCGGCCTTGTCGCCCGGGTAGAAGATCGGTCCGCCGTAAACCATCGGGCCGTGCGGGTGAAGTCGGTACTCGAACGACGTGACGATGCCGAAGTTGCCGCCGCCGCCGCGTAACGCCCAGAACAGGTCAGGGTTCTCCTCCGCACTCGCCCGCACCAGGTTGCCATCGGCGGTGACCACGTCGGCGGCGATCAGGTTGTCGCAGGTAAGCCCATCGGTGCGCACGAGATGGCCGAGCCCGCCGCCGAGCGTGAACCCGCCGAGGCCCGTGCTCGAAATCAGCCCGCCGGTGACCGCGAGGCCGAACGCCTGCGTCTCATGGTCGAAGTCGTGCCAGGTAACGCCACCCTCGGCTCGGGCGGTACGCCCGGCGACATCGACGTGGATGCCCTTCATCGGCGACAGGTCGATGACGATGCCGTCGTCGACGGTCGAGAAGCCGGGGATCGAGTGTCCACCGCTGCGCACCGCGATGGTCAGCCCCTGGCTGCGGGCGAAGCGCACCGCGCTGATCACGTCGGCGGTTCCCGCGCACCGGACGATGATCGCCGGCCGCTTGTCGTGCATGCCGTTCCAGACGGCTCGCGCTGCGTCGTAGTCGGCGTCGCCAGCGACGATCGCGGTGCCGCGCAGCATCTCGCGCAGCTCGCTGAGCGTGGCGTCGCCGAGCGCAGTCGTGGTCATGAGACATCTCCCCCTCGGAGTCGGAAGAAGCCCTGTCTAGTCGGCGGCTCTTACAGCTCGCTTACAACGGCCAGGCCGTCGGCGCGGCCGGCCTTTCCGAACAGCAGGCGTGCCTCGTCCAGGAACGGCGTGGGATCGTCGCCGGCACGGCGCGTCGCCTCGGCCAGGTCGACCAGCCCCCACGCGGTGTGCGTGGGCGCGTCGAGCAACCGCTCGATCTCGACCTCCTCGGTGAACGCCCGCCGCGCTGCCGGCACATCACCCTCGACCAGGGCAAGCGCACCGAGATGCGAGAGTGCGGAGTACAGCCCGGGCCGATCGCCGTGCTCACGGAACATCGCCTCGCTGCGCGCGACCATGGCGCGCCCATGGTCCAGGTCGCCGGCCATGGCGATCCAGTAACCGAGATTGGCGATCGTCTGGCCGATGCTGCGTGCGTCCCGGGTGCGGCGGAACATGCGCAGTGCCGCCTCGAGCTGCGCCTGCGCGCGGGCCATCTCGTTGGTCGCTCCGGCCAGGTTGCCCAGCCGGGACAGCGCAAGCGCGATGCCCGCGTCGTCGTCGGCGTCCTCGAAGATCGCGAGCGCCCGCTCGTACCTTTCCCGGGCGAGCTCATGATCGCCGGCCTCGCGGGCGACGCTGCCGAGGTTGGCGAGGACGTAGCCGACGGCGAGCGGCCCGGACGGTTCGATGAACGAGGTCGCGGTCTCTTCGAAGATCACGTAACGCGGGTCGCGCCCCGGCTCGTGGCGCGGAATGGGCATGACGTTGAACACCGGCACCGGCTCGTCGGAGAGTCCCTGCACCCGCTCCAGCACGTCGGCGAGCACCGGCTCCGCGTCGGCCGGTCGGCCCTGCATCGACGCGATGCCGGCCACGCCGAAGAGTGCCGCGGCCGCATGCGACGCAAGGCCGTGCTCGGTGGCCACTGCGAAGGCCGCGTCGAAGGCTGCCTGCGAGCGCTCGACCTCCTGAGTGAGCCAGGCCTGCACGCCCACGTAGAACTGGGCGCGGCTCACGCCGGCCGGGTCGCCCAGCTCGGTGAAGATGCGCACCCGCTCGGCGGCGTAGACGTCCCAGCCGCTGATCCGCCCTGCCCGGTTGGTCAGTCCGCACACGCCGAGCAGGGCTCGGGCCCGGTCCGGCGTCGGACCGGCCGTCGCGTCGACCGCGCGTCGGAGCGCCTGAAGCCCCTCGGCCAGCCTTCCGGAGCGAAACCAGTACCGCCACACCAGCCCGGCGAGGCGCAGCGCCGCCATGGGTTCGGTGGCCTGCAGCCACGACAGGGCGGCGCGCAGGTTGCCGTCCTCAACGGCCAGCCGCCGAAACGCATTCGGCCGGCCAGTGTGCGCGAGCTCCGGTTCGGCCTCCCCGGCGAGGACGAGCACCCAGCCGGCGTGCCGATCGCGCAGCTGTCCCGTCTCGCCGCTCGCGGCAAGCCGCTCGGTGGCGTATTCGCGGATCGTCTCCAGCAGCCGATACCGCGCGGCGCCCTCCACAGCGGTGACGAGCGAGCGGTCGACCAAGCCGGTGAGCAGCTCGGCGACGGACGCGCGGTCGAGCCGCTCGTCCGGGCACACCGCCTCCGCGGCAGCCAGGGTGAATCCGCCCGCGAAGACGGCCAGCCGCCGTAGCAGAACCCGCTCCGGCTCGGCGAGCAAGTCGTGGCTCCAGTCGACGGTGGCGCGCAGCGTCTGCTGCCTGGTGAGCCCGATTCGGCTGCCGCCGACAAGCAGCGCGAACCGGTCGTCCAGCCGGGCCACCAGCTCGGACACCGGCAACGTCCGCAGCCGCGCCGCGGCAAGCTCCAGGGCGAGCGGCAAGCCGTCGAGACGGCGGCACAGCGTGATGACGTCCGCGGCGTTGCCCTCGCTCAGTTCGAATCCGGGCGCCGCCGCGGCGGCGCGCTCCAGCAGCAGCCGCACCGACTCGTAGCGTTCCGGCGCGGCGGCGCCGTCGGGCAGCGCCAGTGACGGCACGCGCCACACGACCTCGCCGGGCAGCAGCAGGGGCTGCCGGCTGGTGGCGAGCACGGTGAGGTTCGGCGCATTGGTCAGCAGCTGGTGGGAGAGAGCCGCCGCCGCGTCGACGAGGTGCTCGCAGTTGTCGAGAACGAGCAGGATCGGGGAAAGCTGGCGCTTGATCCGGTGTGCGATGGCCGCGGTCGGGTCGACGTCCGGAGTCTGCTGCACGCCGAGTGCGGCGGCGAGGGCTCGCGGCACCGCGTCGGACGTCGACAACGGCGCCAGCTCGACCAGGTGGACACCGCCCGGGTATTCCTCGAGCAGTGCCTCGGCGAGCTCGATGGCCAGGCGGGTCTTGCCGCAACCGCCGGTCCCGGTGAGCGTGAGCAGCCGGGTGTGCCGGAGGACGGCGTGCACGGCGGTCAGCTCGCGCTCCCGGCCGATGAAGCTCGACAGGCGAAGCGGCAGGTTGTGCGGCGTGGCGACAGGGGCGTGTTCCGGCCGCGCGGCGAGCTCGCGGCCGAGCTCTTGTGTCTCCGGGGCCGGCACGACGCCCAGCTCGTCGCGCAGCGACTCCACGAGCTGGCGGTACGTCGCGACGGCCGCCGAACGGCGGCCTGCGGCCAGTTGCGTCCGGATGAGCAGCCGGGCGATGCCCTCGTCGAGCGGCTCGGCGGCGTGCACCGGCCGCAGCAGCGCAAGCGCCGCCTCGTGGTCGCCGGCGTTCATCTGAGCGACGGCGACGTCGGCAACCAGGCCGTGGTGGCGGCGACGCAGCTCGCTGCGGCGTGGCTCGCTCCACGGCTCGTAACGGTCACCCGGCAGCAACTCGCCCCCGTACAGCGCGATCGCTGCTTGCGCATGGTCGGGGCGGCCGGTGCGCTCGGCCAACTCGGCCGCCGCCTCGAACTCGTCTACGTCGACGATGACCGGTTCGCCCAGGTCGATGCGTTCCTCACGGAGCTGGAGGTACGCCTCGGCGTGCAGCGCGCGGCGTGCGGCGAACAGCGCCTGGTGCAGGTTGTTGGCGCCCGAGGCAGCGTCCGGCCACATCACCTCGACGAGCTCGTCGCGGTGCCGCACGTGTCCGGGCGCCAGTGCGAGCAGCTTGACGAGGGTGCGCGCCTTGCGCCGCCGCCACGCAGCATCACCGACCTCGCGTCCATCCACCTGGACCGCGAAGTCGCCGAGCAGCCGCACATACAGCACCGCACCCCCCGTGGCAGCAGTCGCAGTATGAGCGAGTCCCGCCCCGCAGCGATACCTCGGTACGGTGCTCGCCGTGGATGATCTCGCGCTTGCGCTGTCCCTGGCAGACGCTGCGGACACGATCACGATGGGACGTTTCGGGGCACGCGACCTCGTTGTGGACACCAAGCCCGACCTGACGCCGGTCACCGACGCCGACCGTGCCGTCGAGGAGTCACTACGCCGTCGCTTAGCCGACGCCCGGCCGGACGACGCGGTCTTGGGTGAGGAGTTCGGCCGGTCCGGCGCGGCCGCGCGGCACTGGGTGATCGATCCCATCGACGGCACGAAGAACTTCGTCCGCGGCGTGCCGGTATGGGCGACCCTGATCGCGCTGCTGGACGGGCCGGATCCGGTGGTCGGCGTGGTGTCGGCACCCGCGCTCGCCCGCCGGTGGTGGGCCGAGCGCGGCGGCGGGGCGTGGGCGAGCGCCCTGGGCGGTGAGCCGCGGCGGCTCGCCGTGTCGCGCGTGGCGACGCTCGCCGACGCCAGCATGTCCTACGCGTCGATCGGGGCGTGGGCGGCGTCGCGGGACCGGTTCCTCGCGCTGACGCGCCGGGTGTGGCGTACCCGCGCATACGGGGACTTCTGGTCGTACATGCTCGTCGCTGAGGGCGCGGTCGATGTCGCCGCTGAGCCGGAGTTGTCGTTGTGGGACATGGCCGCGGTCGCGCCGATCGTCGTCGAAGCGGGCGGGCGGTTCACCGGACTGGACGGCGTCCCGGGTGTGCAGCAGGGCAACGCCGCGGCCAGCAACGGCCTGCTGCACGACGAGCTACTGGCGGCGCTCGGGCGTGTCTGACGTATCCCGCCCGTCGCGAGCGGCGGTCGGGTGCGCGAGATGCAAGGCCGAGGAGGAGTCAATAGCCGTAGCTATTGGCGACGACGAGAACGCCGCAGATCGCGTGCCCGAGTGTCGCGCAGCAGGGCAGCGGATTCGTCAGCCACGCCCACGGGGCAGCAATAGGCAGCTGTCGCCGAACTCGTGCCAGAGATAGCGGTGCCGCAACGCTTCCTGGTACGCCGCGGCCACCAGGTCGGTGCCGGCGACGGCCTCGAGCAGGCGCAAGTGCGAGGCGCCCGGGGCGTGCCAGCCGGTGATCAGTCCGTCGACGACCCGGGCGGGACGATCCGGGCCGAGTACCAGGTCCGTCCAACCCGACCTGGGGCCGACCCAGCCGTCGACGTGTGCGACGGTCTCGAGGGCCCGCGTTACCGTCGTGCCGACTGCCACGATGCGTCCACCGGACGCGCGGGTGAGGTTGACGAGCCGCGCCGTCGCACGGGGCACGCGGTACCGCTCGGGAAGCGGTGGCTCCCCCTCCTCCAGCGACGAAACGCCGGTGTGCAACGTGATTGGTGCGACGGTCACGCCGGCGCTCACCAGCTTCGTAACCAGATCGGGGGTGAACGGACGCCCGGCGCTCGGCATCTCGGCGCTGCCGGGATCCCGGGCGAACACGGTCTGGTACGCGTCGAGCGGCCAGCGCCCCTTGACGTATGCGTACGTGACCGGCCGTCCGTGTCGGGCCAGGTAGTCGAGGACGTTGCCCTCGACGCCGACGCGGGCCCGCCAAAGGCGCCCGCGTGACTCCTGCAAGGTGACGATCACGCCTGCAGGCAGCGCAATGCGCTCGCCGGCGGACGCGTCGGGCACCGGGCCCCTGGCGTTCTGCGCCGGGCGCACCTCCACGAGCCACGTTCCGTCGTCGAGCGCCGTCGAAAAGTGGACGGTGGCAATGCGACCGTCCCGGCGAGTGCCGTCGACCGCGGCGGCGATGGTCGCCGATGTGTTCACCACGACGAGATCGCCCGGTGCCAGGAACGCCCCAAGGTCCGCGAATTGCGCGTGCGCCACGCCGTCGGGACGGGCGACCAGCATCCGCACCTGGTCGCGACGCTCCGGCGGCCGCGTGGCGGCCAGCTCCTCCGGCAACGTGAACGCTTGCATCAGGCGAACTCCTTCGCTTGGTAACGCCCGCTCGGTGGGCGCTTGTCGAGCAGCCGCAACAGGCTGGGCACCACCGCTTCCGGTTCCGGCCGGTCTGAGATGTCTTCGCCGGGGAACGCCGCCTGGTGCATCTCGGTGCGCATGTCGCCCGGGTCGACGGCGTACACCGAAAGCTCAGGGCGCTCGGCGGCCAGAATCGCGCTGAGGTGGTCGAGCGCCGCCTTCGCCGCGCCGTAGCCACCCCAGCCCGCGTACGGCTCGACGGCAGCATCCGAGCTGATATTCAGCACGGCTGCATGTTCTGCGAATAGGGGCAACGCCTGCTGGATCAACGCCAGGGGCGCGACCACGTCCACCTCATAGACCCACGCGAACTCGTCCAGCGGATATTCAGCCAAGCTGGGCATCGGACTCGGGCCGAGGTAGCTGGCGTTGTTGACGAGCAGGCTGAGCAGGCCACGTTCCTGAACGGCTGCCGCCAGTGCCCTGCGGTGTCGCGGGTTCGTGACGTCACCGGGAATCGCGATCGCGTCCGGCAGCTCTTGGGCCACCGCCTCCAGGGCGGCTGCTCCGCGAGCATCGAGGACGAGCGTCCAGCCACGGTCGGCCAGCGCGCGCGCCAGCGCCCGGCCCAGGCCCTTGGACGCGCCAGTGATCACTGCGACGGGCATCGTGCCCTCCTTGCGGTGTCGAGGTGTTCCCGTCATCCTGATAGTTGAAGTCAACTTCAAGTCAAGTGAGGATTGTCAGCTCAGTGCGAACAACAGACCTGCTCACGGTCGGCGAGGTGGCTCACCGCAGCGGATTCGCCCCGTCCGCGTTGCGCTTCTACGAACGGGTCGGGTTGGTGCACGCCGCCCGCACGTCGGGCGGGCAGCGCCGCTACCAGCGCAACGTGCTGCGACGACTTGCGTTCATCCGCGCGGCGCGAAACGTCGGGCTGTCGCTGGACGAGGTGGCTGCGGCGCTGGCCACTCTGCCCGAGGGGCGCACCCCGACGAAGGAGGACTGGTCGCGGCTGTCGCGCGGCTGGCGGAGTCGCCTCGATGCGCAGATCGTTGCGCTGACCAAGCTGCGCGACGGTCTCGACTCGTGCATCGGATGCGGGTGCCTGTCGCTGCGCACCTGTGCGATGTCGAACCCGAATGACGCGCTTGCGGCGCGCGGGCCGGGTGCGGCGTACCTGCCGGCCCCGCTACGCGCCCGCTGACGGTCGCCGGCCGGCAGCTACCGGCGGAGCGACCGCCCGGATCGCGGCCATCGCCCGCCGGGTCAACGCGAGCGGCGTCTCCTCCCGATCGAGGGCCAGCTCGAAGTACTCCACCCGTAGGCGCGGCCGTTTCGGGAACCGCGCGATGTCGACGGAACCCGTGATGATGCCGCACACCACGCGAGTGTCAGGTATCGCCACGGCCAGCCGACCGGCACCGCTGCGGGCACGCAGCGTCGAGCCACGGGAGATCGTGCCTTCCGGGAACACGCCGATGCAGGCGCCGGCGCGAAGTTGCGCGATCGCCTCGGCAAGCGCCTCGGAATCGCCGCGGCCGCGCTCGATCGGGATCTGGCCCATGCCGTTCAGCACCCACGCCATCGGCTTGGAACGCCACAGCGACGCCTTGGCCAGTGCGCGGATCTGCCGCCGCGGCGCCGTCGCCACGGCCGCTACAACCGGATCCCAGTGGCTGTCGTGATTGCCCATCAGCACGGTCGCCCCGCTCAGCGGAACGTGATCGAGGCCGACCACCTCCAACCGTCCCCACCACCGCACGATCGGAGTCGCTAGCGCTACGACGAGGCGGTATACGGGCAGCGATCGGTCGCGAGTCACAAGCGCATCATCGACGATGCGGCGCGCCCGGCGCAGCCAGGGGCCGGTGCGTCGCTGCTCAGCGCCGCGCCGAGCGTGCCCTCGTGGTCAGCATGGCGTACATGCACAGCGCGAACACGCTGACCTCGATGAAGGTGGCGACCAGCACCGCCGGCTCCAGCCAGTTGCCGACGTCATCGTGGTCGAACGGCACATCGGCACTGCGGGTGAGCACATACCCGGCGATCGGCCCCAGCGCGACGAGGGCGCTCAACTGCCAGAGCGGCGTGACGTCCACGTGGACGAACGCGCCGCCGACGGCGATCGCCGCGACGAGGAGCATGAGGAAAAGTACGCCCAGCCCGGTCGACTCGCGCCAAGTGTCCGGAAGCTCGACCAGATGGATAAGGGCAATTCCGGCAAGGCCCACGATCGTAAGTCCACGGAGGAACATGCGGCGGGCGTCGGTATCGGGCTCGTCAACCTGGTCGATCATGGTCGCGGTCCACACTGCGGGCGCGGGCGTCTGGGTCATGGCGAGCCTTCCGTCAAGCAATTGGGCAACTACCAATCACGACGTGACTCGCTACTCTCCGGTTCAGCTCGCTAGGCCTTCTATCACTTCCGCACCGCGAAGTGTGACCAGAGCCTCAGCGGGCAGGGCGAGTTTCGAGGCCCGGATCCCGCTGCCGATGACGACAACGTCGCGGGTGAGCACCGCGGCGTCGATCAGCACTGGCCACTCGTCGGGCAATCCGATCGGAGTGATGCCGCCGTACTCCATCCCGGTCAGCCGGACCGCGTCGTCCATCGGCGCGAATGAGGCCTTGCGCGCGCCCAGCCGGCGGCGCACGACACCGTTGACGTCGGCGCGCGTCGTGGCCAGTACGACGCAGGCCGCGTACGAGGTGTCGGCGCCGCGGCGGCCGGCGATCACGACACAGTTCGCCGAGTCGTCGGGTGAGACGCCGTACCGATCGCAGAACGCCGCGGTGTCAGCGAGCGTCGGGTCGATCGGCGCAACCGCCACCTCTGCGTCCCACGACTCCAGCACCGCGGCGACCGGAGTAGCGACGAGCTCGCCCTTTGCCGGGCGCCATTCCAACGAGCCGAGAGCGATCATGCCCGTAGTCTTGCCGACGTGAGTGCGGACATCACCAGCCGGGTACTGCCGGGTATCGGCGTCTGCCACGAGCTGACGCTCCGCGACGGCCGCCATATCGGCATCGTCACCCGGCGTACCCATCAGCGCGACTTCGTGATCTATGACGAGGAGGGCGACGGGGCCGCGGCCGATGTCACGCTCACCGACGACGAGGCGATCGCCGTCGCCGAGATCCTGGCCGCACCGCGCATGGTGTTTCCCTCCGCTGTCGAGGGGCTGGTCGTCGAGCAGTTGCCGATCTCCGCTGACTCCCCGTTCGCGGGGCGCCCGCTCGGTGACACGCGGGCGCGCACGCGCACCGGCGCATCGGTCGTAGCGGTGCTGCGGGAGGGCACCGCGCTGCCCTCCCCCACACCCGATTTCGTACTGCACGCCGGCGACCTCGTCGTCACAGTGGGGACGCGGACGGCGATCGACCAGGTGGCGCGCATCCTGGACGGCAGCGCGGAGTGAATAGCAGCCACGGCGCCACGAACGTCGCCGTGCTGCTCATCGAGCTCGGCGCCATCCTGTTCGCGTTGGGCCTGCTCGGCCGCCTCGCGCGGCGCTTCCGGATACCGGTGATCCCGCTATACCTGCTCGGCGGGCTGTGCTTCGGGCAGGGCGGAGTGCTCGGGCTGTCGGCCAGCGAGGACTTCGTCCGGGTCGCCGCGGACATCGGCGTCGTCCTGCTGCTGGTCATGCTCGGCCTGGAGTACTCGGCGAGCGAGCTGCGCGCCAGCCTGCGCACCCAGGCGCCGATCGGCCTGCTGGACGGGCTGCTCAACGCGGTTCCCGGCGTCGCCATCGCCCTGATCGCGGGATGGGGCGGCGTGGCCGCCGTGGCGCTGGGCGGTATCACGTGGGTGTCATCGTCCGGCGTGATCGCCAAGATGCTTACTGACAGCGGACGGCTGGCCAACCACGAAACGCCGACCATCCTGGGCGTGCTGGTCATCGAAGACCTCGCGATGGCGCTGTATCTGCCGTTGCTCACTGCGCTGCTCGCCGGCGGCGGCGCCGGCAAGGTAGTGGTCGCTGTCGTGATCGCAGTCGCCGCGGTCGCCCTTGTCCTCGTCGTGGCTACCCGCTTCAGCGGGCACGTCACGCAGTTGGTCGCGGCGCAGGACAACGAGTCGCTGCTGCTCGGCGTGCTGGGCCTCACCCTGCTGGTGGCGGGGCTCGCCGAGCGGCTCCATGTGTCTGCCGCCGTCGGGGCGTTCCTAGTCGGCATCGCGGTATCGGGCAGCGTGGCGGAGACGGCGACCGAGGTGCTCGCGCCGCTGCGAGACGTCTTCGCGGCAGTTTTCTTCGTGGCCTTCGGACTGTCGACCAATCCTCGGACGCTGCCGGCCGCGCTCCCGCTGGCGCTGCTGCTCGCCACCCTCACATCCGTCACGAAGATGACCACCGGGTATCTCGCCGCCCGACGGGCCGGCGTCAAACGGCGCGGCCGATGGCGCGCGGCGGTCACGCTGGTTGCGCACGGCGAATTCTCGCTGGTGGTCGCCGCACTGGCGGTGAGCGCCGGCGCGGAGACCAAGCTCGGCCCGACCGCCGCCTGCTACGTGCTGCTCACGATTCTGCTGGGCGCCGCCATCTACCGTTGGCCAGACCGGTTGCAGCCGGAACAAAAGCCCGCCCCGTGAGCGCTATGCGTGACGTGGATGAGACCGAACGACTGCTCCGAACCTACGACGCGATCACCGTGGTGGGCGCCAGCCGCGACCCGGGTAAAGCGGCGCATGCGATTCCGGCGCAGATGCAACGGCACGGTTGGCGAATCATCCCGGTCAACCCGTACACGCACGAACTGTTCGGCGAGAAGGCCTATCCGACACTGGCCGACGTGCCCGAGCCGGTAGGGCTGGTCGACATCTTCCGCCCCTCTGCAGATGCCGCTGACATCGTCCGGCAGGCGATCGCGGCGGGCGCCACAGCGGTGTGGCTGCAGCTCGGCATCGTCTCTGCGGAGGCACGCGCACTCGCCGAGGCAGCCGGCATCGCCTACGTCGAGAATCGCTGCCTCGCCGTCGAGCGAGCGCGCTACGCCCTCGACGCGAAGTCCAGGACCTGACCGGTCACCAGCCGCAACGCCGCGGCGATCGGCTCGAGCAGCACGCCGCCTTCGGCAAACACCGGATCGGCGGAGTTCACCGTGGCGCCGTACGGCGTCGGCCAGCCGCGTAGCGCATGAATCGCCGAGCGCAGCGACACAAGCGTCGTCCCGCAGGCCTGCCAGCCGGCCGCGGTAACGATCGTGCCCACCGCGCGCTCTGACAGGTACGGCCGAGCGTCGTTGCGTAGCGACTCAAGATGGTCCATGCCGTTCTTGACCAGCCCGGACATGCCGCCGTGATAGCCAGGCGTCGCGATGATCAGACCGTCGGCGTTGCCAACCGCGGTGACCAGCTCGGCGGCAGCGGGTGAATCCTCGTCGGCCACGTAGATCGGCAGCTGAGCCAGAAACGCCCCACCGAACGCCATCGTGCGGGCACCGCGCACCTCCGCCTCGGCCAGCGCCGTGCGCAGCAACTCGTCCGTGAGCGACGTCGCCCGGGTCGAGCCCCCGATGCCGACGACGAGCTGCCGGGCATCCACGTCCATGACCCCGACCGTAGTGTGTGCGCATGAGCCTCGAACGTCCGCCCGCACCGGACCCTTACTCGCTGCTCCCCACCGTCGGCACGTTCACCGTTACGAGCACCGACGTCAGCGACGGTGACCAGCTCGCGGTCAAGCACGTCTATACCGGCGCCGAGCCCGGCGCGGGCAACCTGTCGCCGCAGCTTGCCTGGTCGGGGTTCCCCGAAGGCACGAAGAGCTTCACGGTGACCTGCTTCGACCCGGACGCCCCGACGCCGTCGGGCTTCTGGCACTGGGTGCTCGTCGACCTGCCGGTGTCCACGACGTCGCTTGCCACGGGCGCCGGGCACGTCGACACACCTCTGCCCGGAGCGGCCTTCCACGTCCGCAACGACTGGGGCAGCAAGGACTACGGCGGCGCCTACCCGCCACCCGGCGACCGCCCGCATCGCTACTACTTCGTGGTGCACGCCCTGGACGTCGACTCGCTCGGCGTCGACGCCGACACGAGTGCCACCGCCGTGTCGTTCAACATGGTGTTCCACACCTTGGCTCGGGCCCAGATCGTTCCGGTCTTCTCACACTGATCACGCTGTAGCGCCCGTGGGCACGCACATTCGCTGATCAGCGGCCTATGTTGCCGCGCGTGTGCTGCCTCTCGACGTGCGCCGGCTCGGCTACGCGCGGCAACCGCCGTGCTCCGTTCGGCAGCTGCGGAAAAGGTTGTCTACAGAACGGTCACTGCCCGCAGGCTGTACCTCACGTCGCGTCGTCTGGCACCAGCTAATCTTTGCCCAGCGGGGGCAGGAGGGACGGGTATGCACCACCAAGGTCGGAATGGCGCGACCTTCGGTGATGTCGTGCGCGTCCGGGAGTTTCGCGCGATCTGGCTCGCCGATGCGCAGTCGATCGCGGGCGACCAGATCGCCCGGGTGTCACTTGCGATCCTCGTCTTCCAGCGCACCGGCTCGACCGGGCTGACCGCGCTCGTCTACGCCTTGACATACCTGCCGGCCATCGTGGGCGGCGCATTGCTGGCCAGCTTCGCGGACCGTTTCCCGCGACGCGATGTGATGGTCTACTGCGACCTGATCCGCGCGGCGCTGTACGGCGTCGTCGCGATACCGCACATGCCGCTCGGCGTCATGTGCGTGCTCATCGTGCTCGCGGTGTTGACGACTGCGCCGTTCTCGGCCGCCGAGTCCGCGATGCTTCCGACGATCCTGGCCGACCATGAGCGGTACGTCGTGGGTGCCGGACTGCGTGCCACCACGGCCCAGCTCGCGCAGCTTTTCGGCTTCGCGATCGGCGGCGTGCTGGTCGGCGCGATCGGCGTGCAGTGGGGGCTGGGCATCGACGCCGCGACGTTCGTCGTGTCAGCGATCCTGGTAGTGCGCTTCGTTCAGAACCGCCCCGTACCTGCGCGTACGGACGACCTCGGGGCCGAGCCACAGCGCCGTCGCATGCTCGACGGCGCGCGCACCGTCTTCGGCGACGCCCGGCTCCGCTCGCTGATGCTCCTGGCCTGGCTGGCGGCCTTCTACGTCGTACCCGAGGGGCTGGCGCCGTCGTACGTAGCGGCGATCGGTGGCGGCACCGCGGCGGTTGGCGTGATCATGGCGGCCGACCCCGCCGGCAGCGCCATCGGCGCGGCCCTTTTCGTGCGGCTGGTGCCGCCACACGTTCGTGCGCGGCTGATGGGCGTGCTCGCCGTTGCGGCCGGCGTGCCTTTGATCCTCTGTGGCTTGAAACCCGGGATCGAGGTGTCGGTGCTGCTGATCGCGGCCACCGGGCTGTGCAGCGCGTTCCAGATACAGGCGTCCACCACGTTCATGCGCGTGGTCCCGGACCACCACCGCGGCCAGGCGTTCGGACTCGCCCAGTCCGGGCTCATCGCGGTGCAGGGCCTAGGCATCGCCCTGTTCGGCTTCATCGGCGACCACGTCGGCGCGGCGCATGCGATCGCATTGGCCGGTGCCATCGGCTCGGCCCTTGCCGTCGTGCTCGGCATCTCGTGGGAACGCGCCCGGCGTGGACACGAGCGCGCAGCACCCGAGGTCCCAACCACTGTGGCGCGCGAGCCCGACACCCGCATGCAACGTCAGGCCGAAGACGTCTCGTGACCGTGTACGCCTGACGAATCGCTGATCGGTGCGCGGCGGATACGGACGGCGTCAGGCGGTGCCGGACAGCTCGCTGCTCAATGACTCTTGCACATAGACCATCGCCTCCCTTGCACCTTGATCAGCGAAGCGACGCGCCAGCTCCGCGGGGCCGACGTCCTCCAGCCGCTGATGTATCCACCACAGATGGCCTTGCGGGTCGCGCACGCGGGCGACCCGTTCCCCGAAGGGCAGGTCAGTCGGCCGGGTGACGGCGCGAGCGCCCGCCGCCACCGCACGCTCGAACGTCTCCTGCACGTCGGCGACGTACACCCGCAGGTGCGCCGGAGTCGGCGGCCATCCGGCGTGCGCATCGAATAGCATGACGACGGAGTTGCCGATCTCCACCTCGACGTGTGCGATGCGCAAGGACGCGTCGAGCATCCTGGAGCCCGCGGTCTCCACGGCACCGAATACCGTCTCCAGAAAGGCGATTTCCGCCGCCGTGTCACGGCTGATCACCCATGGGTCGACGCGCGAATAGCGCGCCGGCACCGGCACATTCGTTTGCTGCCCAGCCATGTCAGCAGCCTGGCACCTGGCACCGACACTTTCGCCGGCGACATCGTCCGGCGGATCAAGGCAGCGGCTCGGGCTCCCCACTGACGAGGTGTTCCACGCGGCGGAGCGTCTCGCGCAAGTTGGCTTCGCTGGTCGCATCCTGCGCATCGGCCAGGGTGAGCCAGCGCAGTCGCGCGACCGGCCGCTCGGGGCGGGCGCTTCCGGGCGTGCCGGTGCTGAGCAGGAAACGCAGATCGGCGTGCTCGTGCGCCGGATCGTCATCCCGCGCCGGTACCGGGACGATCACCGCGTGGACGAGACGGGCGTCCGGCCATGGGATCAGGTCGGTCAGCCCCGTCTCTTCCGCGCCCTCACGCAAGGCGATCTGGAGCGGGTCGGACTCGCCGGGCTCGCCATGCCCGCCGACCTGCAACCACGCCTGCTGGCGCTGATGCCAGCGCAGCAGCACACGCTGCGTGAGTGGGTGCACGATCACTGCGGAGGCGGTGACATGCAAGGGCATCGACCGCCACGGGTCGTCGACCGTTTGCGCAAGTCGGTGGATGCGGGCGACGTCGGCAGCTTCGCCCTCGCCGCTCGGACGGTGCTCGCCCAGCACGTCGATGATCGTTCGGGGCCGGCTCACACTGGGGCAGGCTACGTGGTGCTCGGCCAGTAGGGTCGCGAATATGACGGCAGTGAGCCCGCTCGTCCGCCTTCGTCCCGTGACCGAAGGCGACCTCGCGATGTTCCGCCGCTTCGTCACGGAGCCGGGACTCGTCGGCCTGGACTGGGCCGGTTATCGCGACGCGGCGGAGCCGGCCCGGCGCTTCCAGCGCGACGGGTATCTCGGCGCGGACGACGGGCGGCTCATGGTCGAGGTCGAGCCCGCGCACGCCGCCGGCTTCGTGAGCTATTCCGCCAGGCGATACAGCGGTCCGGTCAACTACTGGGAAATCGGGATTGCGCTGCTGCCCGAATGGCGCGGCCACGGAATCGGCTGGCGTGCTCAGGCGATGCTGTGCGACTACCTGTTCGATCACTCGGCAGCGCAGCGCATCCAGGCGGCCACGCAGCCCGAGAACGTGGCCGAGCAGAAGGCGCTCGAGAAGGCCGGCTTCCAGTTCGAGGGCGTCATCCGAGCGGCCGAGTTCCGCGCCGGCGCCTGGCGTGACGGCTGCCTCTACAGCCGGCTGCGGGACGATCCCACACCGCCGTGACGCCGGCCGAGGTCGTCGACCGGCTGCGCGCCGCCGGTTGCGTGTTCGCAGAGGACGAGGCGCGTCTGCTTGTCGCAGCAGCGCGCACGCCGCGCGAACTCCAGGAATCGGTCGGGCGTCGTGTTGCCGGCGAGCCGCTTGAGCACGTCCTCGGCTGGGCGGAATTCTGCGGGCTGCGCATCGCTGTCGAGCCCGGCGTCTTCGTACCACGCCGGCGTACCGAGTTCCTCGTGCATGAGGCAACGCGCCTCGCGACGCCTGGTGCGGTGATCGTCGATATGTGCTGTGGCACCGGCGCACTCGGCGCCGCGCTCGCGGAGTCTGTGGCACGTGCCGAGGTGCATGCCGTAGACATCGACCCGGCCGCGGTGCGCTGTGCCAGGCGCAACGTTCCCGGCACGGTCTACCAGGGCGATCTGTTCGAGCCGCTGCCCTCGACACTGCGCGGCCACGTCGACATGCTGCTCGCCAACGTGCCGTACGTCCCGACAGGCGAGATCCCGCTACTGCCTGCCGAGGCGCGTCTCCACGAGGACCGGGTGGCGCTCGACGGCGGCCCGGACGGGCTTTCCACGCTGCGCCGAGTGGCTGCCGACGCGCCGCGCTGGCTGGCACCGGGCGGTCATGTGCTCTTCGAGACCAGCGCCGCACAGGCACCACACGCGCTGGCGGCATTCACCGGCCTTGCGGCGCGAATCGCGTACAACGACGAGTACGACGCCACTGTGGTCATCGCCACAAAGGACTGACCGACGTGAGTTCATTGCTGATGATCTCGACTAAACCCGCGAAATGTCGCGGCTTCCGCAGAGATGATCACGATTCCGCAAGGAGATTCAGCGTTGTGATCTACGTCACCAACGGACAGCCAACACCTCGGTAACGGAACATGCGTTGCGCTGGTCACGCGCTTGACAGGTCGTCGGCGCCGTGCAAAGAAGAGCCAGGCTCGCGCTGAGAGTTGCGCGGTCTCCCATCGGTTATCCGCTTTCCGAGGAGATTGAAATTGAGAATGCGCCGATTTGCCTTGTTCTCTGCATTGGTCGCGGCCGTTGCCTTCGCGGCGGCTCCTGGGTTCGCAGCGAGCAGCGGTCCGCCGGACAAGAACGCTGGCGAGGAGAGCCAGGACGTCCAGGAAGCCACCGACTGGTTCATGGCACAGCGACTGGCGCCCAACGGCGCGGTCAATCCGAACGCGTACGCCGCCGGGGCCGCGCAGGCCGCGGCGCTGCCCAGCGTGGGCGGCCCCTGGACCGAACGCACCGCGCGGTCGGGCACGGACGGTAACGACTTCTCGGATTCCCCCCAATACATCGATCCCACGGGCGGGTCCAGCAACTCCGGCGCGGGCGACCGCTGGGTGGCTGGCCGAATGACGGCACTCGCCGCCGCGCCTGATGGGACGGTGTTTGCAGGTGGCGCAGACGGCGGTGTGTGGAAGTCAACCGACAGTGGCCAGCACTGGACGCCCGTGACCGACACGCAAGCGACACTGTCGATCGGCGCCTTGCTCGTAACCGGATCCGGCAGCAACTACACGGTCTACGCCGGGACCGGCGAGGCCAACACCAGCCAGGACAGCTACGCCGGTGTCGGGGTGCTTGCCTCTACGGACGGCGGCGCCACGTGGCATCGCGTCGGCGGGCCGGAACTGAACGGCGCGTTGATCTTCCGCCTGGTCCAGGACGGCACGACGCTGTTCGCTGCGACGTCGCATGGGCTGTACAGCTTCAACACGGCGTCCAGCACGACATGGACCGCAGTGCTCCAGCCGGCAGGTCCGCCCAGCGACGGCCAGAACTTCAACCTCGTCGTGGGCAACATGATCAGCGACGTCGCCGTCCGGCCGGGAACGAGCGGCAAGCAGGTGGTCGCTGTGGCGGGCTACCGTGGCGGCTGGCCCACCAACGGCTTCTACGTGTCGAACGACGCCGGCGCGCACTTCAGTTATATCGCCAACCCGCAGGGCTGGGTCCCGCCGAAGGACGAGGGCCGCACGACGCTTGCCTACTCCGCTGGCGGCGATCGTGCCTACGCGATCGTGCAGAGCCCGCAGTTGCTCAACGTCGGTACCAACGGCAAGACGGTGCTGCAGGGCGTCTACGAGTCCAAGGACGGCAACCCGGCCGGCCCCTGGACGCTGATCGCCAACTCCAGCAAGCTGCAGCAGAGCGGGTCGGCGCAGAAGATCTCGCGCATCGGCAAGGGCTACGGGCCCGGCATCCAGGCCTGGTACAACCAGTTCCTGGCGGTCGACCCGGGTAACAAGGACCACGTCTACGTCGGCCTCGAGGAGGTCTACGAGTCGCTGAACGGCGGCGCCGGCTGGAACACCATCGCCCCTTACTGGAATTTCGGCTTCTCGTGCTTCTCATACACGCCGTTCGAGGGGACGTGTGACCACAACCAGGCGCACTCCGACCAGCATGCGGCGGTCATCTCCGCAGGCAAGCTGTACATCGGGAACGACGGCGGCGTCTACTCACGGGCGCTGAGCGACCACAAGGTCGGCGACTGGGCCAACCTCAACGCCCACATGGATGCGTTGCAGTACTACGGC
Source organism: Jatrophihabitantaceae bacterium (assembly GCA_051984825.1). Classification (GTDB taxonomy): domain Bacteria; phylum Actinomycetota; class Actinomycetes; order Mycobacteriales; family Jatrophihabitantaceae; genus DASXRA01. The sequence continues at coordinate 1,542 of JBPYES010000286.1, read as the reverse complement.
GCGCAGGGTAGCGGCGACTCGACGATCTACGGCGGTATGCAGGACAACGGCAGCAACAAGGTGTTCCCGACGACGGGCACCGTGCCGGACGACAACGGCAATCCGATCAACGTCAGCTCCGTGCAGGTGTTCGGCGGCGACGGCGGCTACACGCTTGTCGACCCGAAGAACTCGAACAACGTCATCACCGAGTACACCGGGTTGGCCGCGTCCAAGTCGACGGACGGCGGCGAGAATTGGCACTCCATCGCGCCGGCCGACCCCGACCCGCGGTTCATCGCCCCGATCAACATGGACCGCACGAACCCGAACCACCTCGTGTCCGGCGGTGCGTTCGTGTGGAACTCCGAGGCGGGCGTGGCTGGCACAACAGCCGGCACGGGCGCGTCGACGGACTGGCAGAACATCTTCGACGTGCGGAAGGCCCTGGGCGGCAATGCTGCGTCTCAGGTGACCGCGCTGGATGCCATCACGGTCGGCACCACGCAGTATGTGGCGGCGGCGTGGTGCGGCCCGTGCAACCCGAGCTTCCCGAGCGGCAGCGGCTTCGCGGCCGGCATCGTGATGCTCAGCAACAGCGGTGGCACCTGGCACGCCACGGCACAGGAGTGCACCGGTAGCTCGGCGTGTCCGAACGGCGGCCTGCCGAACCGGTACATCACCGGTGTCAAGATCGACACGGCGAACCCGAGCCATGCGTACCTGTCGTTGTCCGGGTACTCGCGGCACTGGATCGTCGGGCCGGACGACCCGGGCGTCGGCCACGTGTACCAGACCACCAACGGTGGCACCACGTGGGCAGACGTCTCGGGCAACCTGCCGGACATCCCGGCGAACGATGTCGTCCTGGACAACAGCGGCACGCTCACTGTGGCGAACGACATCGGCGTGTTCACGTCGTCCGACAACGGCAGCACGTGGAGCAGGGTCGGCACCAACCTCCCGAATGTGGTGGTCGCCCAGCTCACCGTCGACCCGAACGGCACGCTGGTCGCCGCTACCCACGGTCGCGGCGTCTGGACAATCTCGGCTCCCTGATCGGGACACCCCGGCCCGGCGGTGACAAGCGCATCGCCGGGCCGGTGCATGTCCGGAGACAGCACAATTCGAGAAGACACCCGCTCGACCCATTCCTAGGCTGACCGCCGACCGATGAGTTCGGCGGCCGGCGCTCGTCGTAATGGCGAGGCGTGCGCCGGCACGTTAGAAGGAGTGGGGCATGGAGTCGAGAGCGCGGTTCGGCAGCGACGTCGCCGTGGACGCGGTCGAACTGGTAAAGACATACACGTCGCGCAGCGGCAGCGTCGATGCAGTGCGTGAGGTCGACTTACAGGTGGCGTCCGGAGAGCTGTTCGGGTTCCTCGGGCCGAACGGCGCGGGCAAATCCACGACGGTGAAGATGCTGACGACGCTGCTGTCGATCACCGCCGGGGCCGCACGAGTGGCCGGAGTCGACGTCGCTGCCGACCCGGATGCCGCCCGGCAGCGCATCGGCGTGGCGTTGCAGGAGGCCGGGCTTGACATGCGCCAGACCGGACGGGA
>JBPYES010000285.1:0-6453 GCA_051984825.1 Jatrophihabitantaceae bacterium | reverse complement strand
TTGCGCGCCTGCGTCAGCAACTTCCGCACCACCCGGTCCGACATCGAGCTGGTCGTTGCGCGAACGGCGGAGCTCGCCCGTGCTGATGTCGGGCGTCTATGACGACGCGTCGGTGTAGACCTCCTCGAGTGTCCGACAGGCACCGAGGGCGGCGAGCTGAAGCGGACGGGATGACAGCGGGTGCACGGCGACACGGCGCCAACGCTGTAATGCGTCAAGTGCACTGTTCCGGATGATGTCTTGCTCGGCACCGGGATCGAGATCGAGCCGGCTCGCGGAGTCGTGACCTGATCCGCCCAGGATCCGGTCGAGCTCCTGGAGGCGTTCCGGATCCAGGCCGAGGTCGTCCGTACGAACCGTCGTGAGCAGGCGCAATTCGGCGAACGCATGGGTGCCGATCGTGAGCTGCTCAATGCGTGTCTGCAGCGATGCGGCCCCGGTGCAGCCGCCGCTTCGAAGCACATCCTGAAGATTGCTCAGCGCCGACCGTGCCTTGAGCACCTGGCTGCGATGCAGGAACTGCCGGGCCAGCACCTCGCGAAGCCGATCCAGCCCGCTGCGCGCGGACAGGATCTGCGCCAGCGACGTTGCGTCCGCCGCTTCCCCGCTGCTGATGAGGGCGACCGCAAGCCGGACACCAAAGAGGCCGAGCCGTTCCAGGAGGTGTGTGCGCTCGATGTCCGTGAGGTCGAGGGTGCTTTGTCTGGTGCGGAAGCGATCAGCGGTGAGCAGCAGGGCGGTGCGCTCGGCTGCCGGGAGTGCGGCGACGCGCGCGAGGGCAGCAAACTCTGCTTCGCGCAGCGTCGCCCCGGCGTAGCCGAGCAATCCGGCGACGGGCACAACAACGGGGCACAGCCGCCGCAGTCGGCTATCGCCCTGGTAGCGGCGCGCCACCCGGTCCGCGACTTCGAGCGAGTCCATACGGCATGACCCGATCTCGTCTGCGCGCGAGAGCACGCCGACGACGTTCATCGGTGAACCATGTGCCAGTTCGTCGTCGTGGAACGCCTCCAGGAAGTGCGCATCACTGCTGTGTGTGTGGCGCAGCAGATAGACGATCGCGTCGACAGCCGGCACCCGGTCGTCCTCCGGCGTGAGGAATCGGTGCGTGCGTGCAGACACGTCGACCGAGATGGACGCGATGCCGGGTGTGTCGATCAGCGTCAGCTCGGCGAGCCTAGGTGTCGGCCACTCGACGTCGAGTCCTTCCAACTCGTCGGCTTGATGACCCCGTAGGTCGATCTCCAATTCGCCGCCGGTGCGGTGGAAGGGCGTCGGCTCCCGGCGTCCGTCCTCGTACCGCATGAACACTTGCGGCTGCGGCGCACGGCTGTACCACGTGACGATGCGCGTGCATTCGCTGGCGTCCACCGCCGCCAGCGCCTCGCCCAGCAATGCGTTAAGCAGCGTCGACTTTCCCGCCTTCACCTTGCCGGCGATAGCAACCCGTAACGGGCCGCGCAAACGTGCCGAGATCTGGCCCAGCCGCTCGGCGACGTCGGCCGTTCGTGCGGACGCGATAGCGGCTGCCAATAAGTCCTCGACAGCTGCGACGAGATCGTCATCCATTGGCCACCGCCAGAGAGCCGCTATTCGACCTGCGACGGGCGCGTAGTTCGACGATGTCGGCGGTGTCCCGCGCGACCTGGTCCGCGCGATCTGCCCGGTCATCGGGCGTCAGTGCGATCGCCGCCTGCGCGGCCTGCAACGTTGCCTCCGAGGTGCGCTGCAAGGCGGCCGCACGGGCTTGGAAGTCGTTGCGCAGTGTGCGCTGGGTGGCGCGAAGGGTGTCGCGGCTGTCTTTGCTCACCATGAACGCGATCTCGTCGACGTATTTACGGGCCGCGTTCTTGGCCTGCTGCCGGCGATATGTCACCTGCCGGCGCCGCTCATCGCGAATCACCTTCTGTCCGATACCGGCGGCAAGCACGAGCGCGATCGGTGCTACGACCGGCATCAGCAGGTGGCCGAGTGTGCCGATAAGGATCATCGGCACGAGCGTTGCGGTTCGGCCCGCTATGAGCATCGACGCGACACGTCCGCCCGGGTTTTCCAGGCTGGACGCGGTTGCCATCCTGACATTCGACAACGAATCGCTGACATTCACCGGCGGCGCGCTCGTGACCTTGCTGGCGGCCAGGTCGAATGCGCTAGCCACGTTGTCGGCCAGCTGGCGCGCCTCCGCCTCGATTCGCTCGTAGTTGGCGACTGCCGCAGCGACCACTTGCCGCCGCAGCCACACGTCGATGTCCGGCCAGGTCTGCTTGGGGTCGCCCTCGTCGACGATTGTCTCGGTGTCGCGAATCACGGTACGGAATCGTTCCTGGAGGTCGAACTCGATGTGCGCGACGAGGTCTTGGATACCGTCATTGAGCATCTGCTGCCACGACGCGGTCGGGGCGGCCAGTCGTTGCGATTCCCGCCGAGCCTCATCGAGACGCGCGACGACCGTTTCGGCCTCCGCCGGCCGATCGAGCACCGCTTGCTCCGCGCGCAACTTCTCTTCAAGTTGCACCGCGATGAAGTCCACTTCCCGCTCAGCACTTTCGACCTTCTGCGCTGTTGCGCGCGCGACGACGGTGCCAAGCAGATGGTCGATGAGTGGCGGGAAGCCGGATTCGGTAAGAAGGGCCGGATCATTCCCGCCCAACCGGAGAAATGACGACACCGGGAACAATGGTATGTCGATTCCGGCGTCGCGCAGATGCTGCTGATCGAGTTCGGCGATTCTGCGCCATTCCATGTACAGGTCCGTCTTGGTCATGATGCACGCCGCATTCGAACAACGCTCGACGGCGGCTTTGAGAAACTCGATCTCCGGAGCCGTCAATTCTTGCGACGCGTCAGTGACGAACAGCACCCCATCTGCGCCCTTGAGCGTGCTGAGCGTGATGACGCCGTGGGCGGAGTCGAGGCCGCCGACGCCTGGGGTATCGATCAGGCATAGCCCCGATCGCAAGATGGGACGCGGCACCACAACCTCGATCATCCGAAGATGACGGCGATTACCCGGGTTTCCGTCTTCTGATACGTACGCAGCAATCTCTTCCACCGGTACGTTCGTCGTCCCCGGCTCGGGGTCTTGATCACTCGCCTCGAAATACGCGGTCGCGCGGACAGCATCGCCGTAGCGCACCGCAGTGGGCACGGCGGTGACGATGTCGGCATCGACCGGGCACACCGCGGTCTGCAGAACGGCGTTCACCAGCGTGCTCTTGCCCCGCTTGAACTCGCCGGCGACGACGACCGAGATGACCTGATCCTGGACATTGGCACCCGCCTGTTCCAGGTGGTGTGCAAGATCCTCTCGCCCACTGGCGAGAGCAAGCCGCTGTCCGGTGGCAACGGTGTTCAACACATCGCGCACCGCATCGGGTGCAGAGTCAGGACCGGCCGAGGCCACGCCGTCCGTACTCGCCTCACCGGTCACGTCCGCGGGCGCGGCTACTTCGGCCGTGTTGCTTGCCGGAATCTGCTCCTGTGCCTCGGTTACGGAAGGCTCGACGACCGGCGCAGGGGATCGCCGGTCGTCACTCTCCTCCCAGGCGAGGAAGTGATGACACGACTGACAGAATGCAGCGTCCGATTCGTTGGCGACGCCACAGTTCGCGCATCTGATCACTGATGTCCTCGAGCTCGTCCAAGCCGGATGCGGCCATTGTGCTATGGCTATGGAGGAGTGTGAGTGCCCAAAAGGGCAACTGGTCGTGCCCGTGACGCGTCCCGGCGGGCTGAGCCAACTGCCGCGAACGACCGGCAGAGTGAGCCGGGTGATCGAGGACGTCGATGCTGCCCTGCGTATGCTCGTCGATCGCGAGGCGATCGGCGGGGCGGAAGTGCACGTTGTGTTCGATGCCCCCACCAAGGATTGGGCCGGGCGCCGGAACGCACCGACGATCGACCTCTATCTCTACGACATCCGCGAAGACATGCGCAGGCGCTCGCGTGGTCTGCTCAATGAGTACGAAGACACAGAGCTGCGCGCGCGGATGCTTCCGCCGCGACACTTCAAACTGTCCTACCTCGTCACCGCCTGGACGCAACGGGCCGAGGACGAGCACCGTCTTCTCGCCGCACTGTTGCAGTGCTTTCTGCGTCACGAAGCGCTTCCGGAAGACGTCCTCACGGGCTCGCTCGCCGAACTCGGCCTGCCTGTCCCCATGACCGTCGCCCTACCACCGCCGGAAGATCGCGCCTTCGCCGACGTATGGTCCGCGCTGGGCGGCGAGCTCAAGCCCTCACTCGACGTCGTCGTCAGCGCGCCGATCGACACCGGCCAGCGGTTTCCCGTTGGCCCTGCGGTCTCCGAACCGGCGATCGTGTCGGCCGGCGGCATTGCGGATTGGCCGCCACCAGAACGGCGCGCGCTTCGTGCGCCGGGCACGCCACCAGAGAAGCCTGACCAGGATGCCGGGACACCGAAAAGACAGGCCATCCGGCGTCAGCGTCGCGGTCGGTCCACATGACCGACGAGCGAGGTCTCGCACACCTGGGCGCGCGCATCGCCTTGATCGAAGATCGAGTCGACGCCCTGGTGCGCCATCGCCGGCTCGAAGACCCGGCGCCGGACGACCCGTTTCGGGGTCTGTACCTCAGCGACGAAGTTGTCGACTGGCTCTTGCACCGTGGCAGCGATACCCCCGCCCGAGACGTCGCCGAGCTTGCAGCCGTTGAGCAATCCGCGGATGCGGCCGAGCGCGCCGGCGCAGCGCTCCCGTTGCGCTCGTTGGCTCGGTCGGCTGGGCTGCGCGACATCGACGTCGAGCTACTCCTGATCGCCTTGATTCCAGACGTCGACAGCAGGTTCGAGCGGCTGTACGGCTACCTCAACGACGACGTAACCCGGCGACGCGCTTCGGTGGGGCTGGCGTTGGAGATCGTCGGTTTGTCCCCGGCGTCGGCCGCGGCACGGGCCCGGGTCTCGGCGAGCGCGCCGCTTGTGCAATATGGCCTGCTCGACGTGGAGGACCCGGAACGACCGCTGCTGAGCCGGGCGCTTCGAGTACCGGACCGGGTCGGAGCGCACCTGCTCGGCGACGACGGCGTGGACCCGGCGTTGGTCGATCTGCTCGCCGACGCGACTGCACATGACGCTCCGGTGGCAGAACGCTTGGCACGTGCGATGCAGGCCGGTGTCGGCCTCGTGTATATCCGAGAGCGTGCCCGCGGCACTGCCGCAAGTGTGGCCGTCGCCGCGCTCGAGCGACTCAGCCGCGGTGCCGTCCATCTGGATCTCGTGCGCGTGGTGGCAGATCCCGACCCCACGGACATCGTCAAGATCGCCATACGGGAGGCCATGCTGCGCCACGCCGGCGTTGTGGCCGGGCCGGTCGAGACGCTCGCCCATACCGCGCCATCGGCCTTGCGACGGCTCGCAGCGGCACCTGTGCCTGTGCTGAGCTACGGGGCCGGGTCATGGGACCCGTTATGGACCGATGCTGTTCCCTTGCTGACGGAGTCGAACCTCCCGTCCGCAGAAGAGCGCATGGCGATCTGGCGCGAACAGCTCGCTGATGACCTCGCCCATCTCGATCCGGCTGTGACGTCGCACTTCGTCCTCGGCCCTACGCAGGTCGCGCGTGCTGCGCAGGCAGCACGATCAGCAGCGCTTTTCGCGGGCACGCCCGCTGACGCCGACGACCTGCGAAGCGGCGCGCGGGCGCAAAACGCAGCCGGCCTCGAACGGTTGTCGCATCGAATTGAGCCGGAAGTCGCGTGGTCCGATCTGGTCTTGCCGGCGCAAGTCCTCGACAGTCTGCGCGAACTCGCCGCCCGGGCACAGCATCGCGAGACCGTGCTCACCCGCTGGCGAATGCGGCCGGGCGGAGGGCGCGGCGACGGCATCACTGCGTTGTTCGCAGGCGACTCGGGCACCGGAAAGACGATGTCGGCCGAGGCGATCGCCGGCGAGTTGGGCCTGGACCTGTACACCGTCAACCTCGCAACGGTGATCGACAAGTACGTGGGCGAGACGGAGAAGAATCTGGAACGGATCTTCGCCGAGGCGAGTGGTGTGAACGCTGTGCTGCTCTTTGACGAGGCGGACGCAATCTTTGGCAAACGCAGCGATGTGCGCGATGCGCATGATCGCTACGCCAACATCGAAAGCGCGTACCTGTTGCAACGTATGGAGAGCTTCGACGGTCTGGCCATCCTTGCGACAAACCTGCGCGCAAACATCGACGAGGCGTTCACCCGCCGCCTCGATGCAATCATCGACTTTCCGGAACCGTCGGAGGCCCTGCGGTTGGAGTTGTGGCGACGTTGTCTGGCGCCGCCCGCGCCCGTCGCCGCCGACGTCGACATGGAGTTCTGCGCCCGGGCATTCCGACTGTCCGGCGGAAACATCCGCTCGATCGCGATCACCGCCGGGTATCGCGCCGCGGCGGCTGGGCAGCCGATCACGATGGCCGACGTGGTTTCGGCGGTGCAGCAGGAATACCGCAAGCTGGG
>JBPYES010000284.1:0-7972 GCA_051984825.1 Jatrophihabitantaceae bacterium | reverse complement strand
GATCGTGGGCAAACGGCATATCGCCGTCGACACGTTGGGCCAGACGTCGGTGCCGGGTGTGTACGCGGCCGGCGACATCGTCGACTACCCCGGCAAGCTGCGGCTGATCGCCACCGGGTTCGGCGAGGTGGCCACTGCGGTCAACAACGCTGCCGCATGGCTGAACCCCGACGTATCGGCGTTCCCGGGGCATCTATCGGACTACGCCCCGCCCGGCGCCACCGGATCACCCACCACCCAATGAGCGAAGAGCGCCGCCGCCGCGACGCGGCCGCGCCGGTAGGCGCGAGCGGAGACTCGGGTCCACCCGAGCCGAGCGAGCGGTGGGGACGAGGATCCGCGCTCGGCGGGGTTTGTCTGTGATCGTCGGCGTCGGCATCGACGTCGTACCCGTCGAGCGATTCGCCGAGTCGTTGCGCCGCACGCCGTCGCTGGCGTCGCGGCTGTTCACCGCCGCGGAGCAGCTGACCGACAGCGGAGGGCGGCGCAGCGCCGAGTCGCTGGCCGCCCGTTTCGCCGCGAAGGAGGCGCTGGCCAAGGCGCTCGGCGCGCCCGGCAACATGCGCTGGACGGACGCCGAGGTAGTGACGGACCAGTTCGGCCGTCCACACCTCGAGGTCCGCGACACCGTGGCTGCCCGGGCGGCGCAACTGGGCGTTACCCGCTGGCATGTGTCGTTGTCGCACGACGGCGGAATAGCCTCGGCGACGGTAATCGCCGAGGCGTGACCGATCGCGGAAGGGACGGGCATGCACGGGGTTTGGCCGGTCGCGGAGATCCGGGCGGCGGAGACGGCGCTCATGGCGCGTCTTCCCGACGGAGCGCTGATGCAGCGGGCGGCTGCCGCGCTGGCTGTCCACTGCGGACAGCTGCTCGATTCCGTCTACGGTGCCCACGTCGCCCTGCTCATCGGCAGCGGCGACAACGGCGGCGATGCGCTGTACGCCGGCGCCCGACTGGCCGGCCGCGGCGCCCACGTGAGCGCCGTCCTGGTGAACCCGGATCGTGCGCACCCGGCGGGGCTCGCCGCCCTCCGCGCCGCCGGCGGGCGAATCGGCGACGCGACGGCCGTTGACGACGCCGACCTGGTCGTCGACGGCATCCTCGGTATCGGCGGGCGGGGTGGACTGCGCGAGGACGCGGCCAAGCTCGCCGACGCGGCGCGGGAGCGGCTCACGGTCGCGGTCGACCTGCCCTCCGGCGTGGACGCCGACACCGGTTCGGTCGGCGGCAGCGCGGTCCGCGCCGACGCCACGGTCACGTTCGGGGCGTTGAAGCCCGGCCTGGTCAGCGGTGAGGGCGCCGAGCGTGCCGGCCAGGTGCGTCTGGTCGACATCGGCCTGACGCCTGAACTGCCCGCCGCGCGCACCCTCGTCCTTGAGGCGCCCGATGTGGCCGCCTGCCGGCCCGCCCCGCACGCGTCCGACGACAAGTACACCCGCGGGGTCGTCGGGGTGCTGGCCGGATCACCGGCCTATCCCGGGGCGGGCGTGCTCGCCACCGGCGCGGCACTGCATGGTGGCGCCGGACTGCTGCGCTATCTCGGCCGGGTGCCCGACGCGGTCCGTGCCCGCTATCCGGATGTCGTGGTGCACGAGGACGCCCGTCCGCACGAGGTGCGCGTGCAGGCCTGGGTGGTGGGCCCCGGCCTCGGCACGGACGACGCCGCGATGGGACTGCTCACCGACGCATTGCGCAGCGACCTGCCGGTGATCGTCGACGCGGACGGCATCACGCTCGTCGCACGGTCGCCGGCCCTGGTGCGCGGCCGGCGTGCGCCCACGGTGCTGACGCCGCACGACCGCGAGTTCGCACGGTTGGCGGGCGATGTAGGCCCTGACCGCATCGGCGCCGCCCGGCGCGCCGCTGCCGACCTGGGTGCCACCGTGCTGCTCAAGGGCAACGCGACGGTGGTGGCAAACCCCGAGGGACGCGCCTACGTCAACTCGACCGGCACGCCGTGGCTTGCCACCGCGGGCAGCGGCGACGTCCTCAGCGGCCTTATCGGATCACTGCTGGCTACCCGGCTCGACACCACCCTGGCGGCGGCGGTGGGCGCGTATGTGCACGGCGTCGCCGGCCAACTCGCAGCGTCGGACGGGCCGCCGTCGGCGGTCGACGTCCTCGGCGCACTGCGCGATGCGTGGTTGACGATCTGACGCGATGGCTCACGGCCCGCCATACGGCGGCGCGCCCAAGGTTGATCCACTCCTGCGCTCGTCCAGCAAGCGCAGTTGCAGATGGGTGATCAGCCGCTCGTCGGGGTCGCTCAGGTCCAGCCCGGTGAGATCCACCAGGCGGGTCAGCCGGTAGCGGAAAGTGTTCCGGTGCACGAACAACGCCTCCGCCGCGGCGGGCACGTCGCCGAAGTGATCGAGATAAGCGCGCAGCGTGGCGACATAGCTGGTTCCCTTGGCCGCGTCGTGCTCAGCGAGAATGGCCGCCTTACCTGCGCGCAGCTCGGGATCGGTCGCGGCGAGCGACTGCAGGCGGTGCAGCGCGATGGCCCCCCGTAGCTGCTCGACGTGCCCGATCCGCTCGCCCCGTTGCCGCACTACCGCCAGAGCATGCTCGGCCTCGCTGCGCGACCGGCGCAACTCGTCGAGACCGGTCACCGCCGAGCCGATCCCAACCATGACCGGCCGCTTCGCGCCGCGCTCGGCATCTTCGCGAAGGTCGCCGGCCAGCTCGCACATCCGCAGCGGGTCACGGGTCTCGGCCGCCGCCAGCAGGATGTAGACGAGTTCGCCGATCGATACGACGTGGGCGGTTCGGTGAAATACCTCGAGGTGCAAGGTCAGCAGCGCTTCCAGCCCGCCCACCGCCTGGTCGATGAGATCGGCGTCGTGCAGATCGGACGCGAACGCGAGCACGGCCAGCGGCACTCCGTCCGGCAGCCGTAGGCGGATTCCGATCGACGCGGGCCGGTCACCGGCCAAAAGCGTGCGCAGCTGCTCGGCCCGCCGGCTGCGCTCGAGGTCGATGGCGCTGCGATAGTGGAGCACGTGCATGGCGGCAATCTGCGCGGCCGTGCGCAACGACTCCTCCGCCTGGGCTCTGAGGGGACGGTCACCCTCGACGACCCAGATCGAGCCGAGCGGCTCGTCGCCGGCGCGCATCGCGATCGCCAGTCGAGGCCGGCCTTCGTCAGTGTCCGGGCCCCCCGGCGGTGGTGCCAGCCGATCGATACGGACGACCTCGCGGCTGAAGTAGAGCTTCCGGAAGATGCCCTGTTCGGAGATCACACGTGACCAACTGGGCGGAACGCGTCGACCGAGGATCGTGTCTTGGCGGACTTTGTCGATGGGGTGACCGAGGCTGGAGAAGGCCAGCACGTTGGACTGCAAATCCTCGATGGTGGTCGCGCCGCCGACAGTTGCCGCGATCGCGTTCGCCAGACCGAAAAGGTCGCCCACGCTGAGCTCCTCCGCGGAGCCGCTACGGCTGGTTGGTGCGCGGGCGGCGCGCGCGGTACGCATGAGGCTGAGCAGCTGCCCCCAGCTGGTGCCGGCGGGCACTGCAAGCAGGGCCAGTTCGCGCTCGCGGGCGGCATCGACAAGGCGGTCGGGCGCGGCGCGGTCCAGCTTGACCACCGCGGCTGCAACGCCGAGACGTCCGAGCCGGTCGAGCGCGTCGACCGCCGTGGCCGAGCTCGCATCTATCCCGACCATGAGCACGACGTCTTGTGCGGTGGCGCCCGGGCCGCCGGAAGGGTCGTATATGAGGGGCTCACCGATCGGCACGTCAAGTCCGTGCGGGGCAACGACGACCTCGATGAGGGCTCCGAGGGCGTCCTGCAGGTCGGCCAGTGTCGGCCCGCGGGCGTCACCCGTTGCCACAGCGGGACCTCCGCACTGATCGGGCCGCGTCGAGCAGTGACAGCATTGCTCATTCGCCAGGTCCTGAATAGTCGCCAGTACTAATTAAGGGCCAGAAATTCGTACGTGGGTACGAACATCGAGGCGTGGCCGCCACGTGGGTTCATCCCGGCGCGTGCTGTCGCACTGAGAGCGCTGGCTGATATGCACGATATGACGCTGCTTATCCAGGCACGGCGGCTTACGGATAGGACAGTGCGGCTGAGGGAGCGCGATTGACGCGCTGCGCCGGCATGGTGCGCCGGCACGAATCGACGCCGCCGGAATCTGACCGCCGGACGAATCGCCGACACCGGGGTGACAACGAACATAGTGGCTGTGACGGATGTGCAAGCCACATTGGTCGAGGAGCTCCCGGAGCCGCGGCGTATCCCGCCCGGCCTGGACGAATACCTCTGGTGCCGCCCCTCGCCCGGACACCGCGCGCAACGACCGGCTCGGGCACGATCACGGCTCGGCGTGCCGCGCGCGCCGTCCGGCAGACGTGACCCACTCCGATTGCCGTGTCAGCTAAACGATCCCGATCTCTGGTTCGCTGAGGCCCCGGCAGACCTCGAGGTCGCCAAGACGCTGTGCGCTCATTGTCCGGCGCGGCAGATGTGTCTGATCGGTGCGATTGAGCGGCGGGAGCCGTGTGGTGTCTGGGGTGGCCAGATCTTCCGTGACGGCGACATCGTGCCGTTCAAGCGCGGGCGCGGTCGGCCCCGCAAGGACGGCCCTCGTTGTGCATAGGGGATTGAACTGAGGATGGTGCTGTACCGTCGCACGCTCTTGCTCTAGTAGGGCGGCGGTCGTCCACCCGGCGAGCGATTAGCGCAAATGGGAGAATGGGCGGCGTGTTGCGCACTGAGGCAGTGGTAGATCTGGACGCAATCCGTGGCAACGTGGCAACTCTGCGGGCCGGGACGTCCGCCGAGATCATGGCCGTCGTCAAAGCCGACGCATACGGGCACGGACTGCTGCCATCCGCGCGAGCGGCGCTTGCCGGCGGGGCGGCGTGGCTCGGCGTCGCGGTCGTCGATGAGGCGCTGGCGCTGCGTGCGGCGGGCGTTAGCGCACCGATGCTGGTGTGCCTATGGACGCCATCTGAAGCGAGCACTGTCGCGGCGGCGATCGCCGCCGGTGTCGACCTGACGGTGAACGGCCGCTGGGCGCTCGACGCAGTGACTGCCGCCGCGCGAGAGGTCGGCACTCCCGCGCGCGTACACCTAAAGATTGACACCGGACTGTCCCGAAACGGCTGCTACGTCACCGACTGGCCCGACCTGATCGACGCCGCCGCGAAGGCACAGGCCGGCGCCGAGGTCGAGGTGGTCGGCATTTGGAGTCACTTCGCCTGCGCCGACGAACCGGGCCACCCCTCGATCGGGCGCCAAATGCGCGCCTTCCGCGACGCGCTGAAAGTAGCCGGCCGCGGCGGAATCACGCCGCAAGTGCGACACTTCGCGAACTCTGCAGCGACGCTGACGTTGCCCGACGCGCACTTCGACCTCGTTCGTCCTGGTATAGCCATTTATGGCCTCTCGCCCGTGCCCGGCGACTTCGGGCTGAGGCCGGCGATGACGCTGCGGGCAGAAGTGGCGCTCGCTAAACGGGTGCGCGCCGGAGAGGGCGTGTCCTACGGGCACGTCTACACGACGCCACGCGAGACCACGCTGGCACTGGTTCCACTCGGGTATGGGGACGGGATCCCCCGGGCCGCCTCGAACGTCGCCCCGGTTGCGATCAACGGCCGGCGCTACCGGATCAGCGGCCGGGTCTGCATGGACCAGGTTGTGGTGGACGTCGGCGACGACGAGGTGGCGGCCGGCGACACGGCCGTGCTGTTCGGTCCAGGACGCGATGGCGAACCCACCGCGCAGGATTGGGCTGACGCTCTCGACACGATCCATTACGAGATCGTCACCCGGATCGGACCGCGCGTCGCGCGCACTTACGTCGGGGGAGCAGCGAAGAGCGACACCCCATGACCAAGCGCGGCATCCTGGGCGGGGTCATCGGTGGTCTGGCCGCAGCGACGGCGGCCGGCGCCGTGGTCGCGGAGCGGCGCGCGGCCTCCCGGCGGTATCGGCGAGGCAAGGCTGACGTGCCGTTCAGCGAATTGCCGTACGACCGGCGCGGCACGGTGGTCGCCGACGACAGCACCGGGCTGTACTACGAGGAGGTCGGCCCGGCGAATGCGCCGCTCACCGTCATCTTCGTCCACGGCTACACGCTCAACCTCCGCGAGTACTACTTCCAGCGGCTGGACTTACGGGAGCGGTTCGGCGACTCGGTGCGGCTTGTCTTCTACGACGAGCGCAGCCACGGGCGTTCCCAGGAGGGCGACCCGGCTCGGGCGACGATCGATCAGCTCGGCGCAGATCTGCACACCGTGATCGAGACGCTTGCGCCATCCGGTCCGGTGGTGTTGGTCGGCCACTCGATGGGCGGCATGACTGTCCTGTCGCTGGTCGACAAGCATCCCGAGCTGGTCCAGCCGGGACGCGGGCAGCGGGTGGTCGGCGTCGCGCTGCTAGACGCGTCGGCCGGCGGGCTGGCGTCGGTCACGCTCGGGCTGCCGGCGCTACTCGCCAAGATCAGAGGCCCGCTCATGCCGCTGCTGCTGCGCGGAGCGCGCCGGCAGGCCAACCTGGTCGAGCGGAGCCGGGCGATCGGCACCGACATCGCCTGGGTGATCACTCGCCGGCTCAGCTTCGGCAACCCCGACGTCCCCGCCTCGACCGTCGAGTACCTGGCCTCGATGATCGCATCGACGCGCATCGAGGTGATCGCCGACTACTACCGGGCGCTGATGTCGCACGACAAGCTGGCCGCGTTGCCGCTCCTTGCCAGCACCCGTGTCCTCATCATCTGCGGTGAACATGACCTGCTCACGCCGCTCGAGCACAGCCGGGAGATGGCAGAGAAGCTGCCGAACGCCGAGCTCGTCGTGGTGCCGCAGGGTGGGCATGTCGCGCTGATGGAATACCCCGACATCGTGAACGAAGCGCTCGCCGGGCTGATCGAGTCGGCCCTCGCTGACGCAGAGGCAGACACGGGCCGCCACCGCAAGTGGTGGCGTGCGGGATGATCCTCGCGACAGCGGACGATACGCGGGCGTACGGAGCAAAGCTCGCCGCCGTGTTGCAGGCCGGAGATCTCCTCGTGCTGACCGGTCCGCTCGGGGCGGGCAAGACCGTGCTCGTCCAGGGCATCGGTGCCGGGCTCGGGGTACGTGGGCGCGTGCTCTCGCCGACGTTCGTCATTGCCCGGGTGCATCGGGGCGGACGCCTGCCGCTGGTGCACGTCGACGCCTATCGGCTCGGGTCGATCGAGGAGGTGGACGACCTCGATCTCGACGTCGAACTGGCCGACTCGGTACTCGTCGTCGAGTGGGGGTCGGGCAAGGTCGAGCAGCTGGCCGACGCCCGCCTCGACATCGAGCTGGCCCGCGCGCCGGACTCCGAATCACGCACTCTGACGGTGCGCCCACACGGCGGCGACTGGGCAGACCGCGTCGCCGCACTAATGTGATTCGCCGTGCTGGTCGTCGCCATCGACACCTCGTCCGCCGCGATCACGGCTGCCGTGCTCGCCGTGGACGGCGGCGTGCGCACGCTCGCGCAGCGGGTCACGATCAACCCGCGCGCGCATGGGGAGTTGCTGGCTCCTTCGGTCGCAGCCTGCCTGGACGAGGCGGGCGCCGCGCCCCGCGACCTTGCCGCGATCGTGGCCGGCGTCGGTCCCGGCCCGTTCACCGGGCTGCGCGTGGGACTGGTCACGGCGGCTGCGATGGCCGACGCGCTTGGCATTCCCTCGTACGGGGTCTGCTCGCTGGACGCCATCGCCGGAGCTGTCGACGCCCGGTCGCTGCTGGTCGCGGCCGATGCTCGTCGCCGTGAAGTGTACTGGGCACGCTACGCGGACGGCGTGCGCGTCGACGGACCGCACGTCGACCACCCCACCGATGTGTCCACAGTGGACAGTGCCGCGATGGCCGGTGCGGGCGCCCGACTGTACGCCGGCGTATTCGGTTTACCGCTGCTGGACGCCGACTACCCCGACCCTGCCGCGCTGGTAGAAACGGCCGCCGAGCGGGTGCGCGGGCACGC
>JBPYES010000283.1:0-5107 GCA_051984825.1 Jatrophihabitantaceae bacterium | reverse complement strand
CGTCGATGCGATCGCGTCGGCTGATTGCCTGAGCGATGTCACGGAGCGCTTTGACGCCCGCCGCAGAGGTGTGGCCGGTCGTCGCAAGCTCAAGGTAGATGCGATGGATCTCGGCAATTTCTTGTGGTCTCGGCGATATCACGTCGAAGGCGGAGAGCGCGCCGAACAATTCGGACTCGATCGTGAACCGGGTCCCGAAGAGCGCGACGCGTGAGTAGCCCCGGTCATGCAAGCCCTTGGCCGTCACCTGGAGCATGTTGATGAACGGCAGCGATGTACGGTGGATGAGAGGACCGATCGCGACATGCGGAGTGATGGCGGGGATCGCGATGAAGTCCGCGCCCGCGTCGCGAAGCTCTGCGACGAAAGCGGCGAGATAGTCGGCCAGCGCGTCGATCCGTCCAGAGGCGACATACTCGAGCGCCGTTGGCGAATGCGCGTGAGCGATCGTGATGCGCGGCACCACGCCACGATCTGCACAACCTGCGGCGATTGCGCGGTAATAGATCACGGCGGCGCCAACACCGAGCCCGCCGACCAACCCCACATGTCTCGAGTTCGGTGCCGCCTCGCGCTCGGCGGATCCGCTGTCGGCAATGCTCTCCATTCTCGTGATAGGGAATCAAAGCGCGAGGACTCGCCAGACAAGGGGCTAGTCCATCGCAATGACCCGAGTGTCGGCCGCCGGCGGGCTCGGTCTTGGATGCCGAGATCGGCCGCCGCTTTCTGCCTGCTGACTCACCGCTTGCGACTGATCGCATCGGCGACATCTCGATCACGCCGGTTCTCACGTCGTGGCACGAGCCGGGTGATTGCTGCGCGTCGGCCGAGGGCAGGCGCGCCGACCGTCGCGGTTCCGGGTCGCGCACAATCCGGCGGCGGAGACCGTCGTCGAGCTTGCCGGGGATCGCCGCGCCAGAGTTGGCGCGGCGATTCCGGATTCGTGAATCAGTGGATGGTGAACGGTGCTGACACCGCGACGTCGTACGGTGTGGTGTCGTTCTTGTTCAGCTGGACGACGTAGCCCCCTGGCGCGACCTGTGGCGGTCCGGACGCGTCGATGTCACCCTGCGTCTCGGCCAGCGTAGAGACCGGGAATGCGACGTTGACCGTCTTGGACTGCCCGCCGTCAAGCGTAATGCGCGTGAAACCGACCAACCGCTGCGGTGGCACGACCACACTGCTGACCGGCTGGGCCACGTACACGGGAACGATGTCCGTCCCGCTGCGGGACCCGGTGTTGGTGACCGTGAAGGTCGCCGTCGCGGTGCCGTGTCGGTTGACGCTCGGTGTCACCGAGAGATTGGTCGTAGTGAATGTGGTGTAGGACAGGCCAAACCCGAACGGGTACAACGGGTTATACGCATGGCCCTGACCGGAACCGGTGCCCGGTAGCTGGTCGAAGAACTTCGGCTGGTCGCCCAGCGGTGACGGCGCACCGCCGTTGAAGTCCCCGCCAGGGGCGGCAGCGTCCGACGGCCAGCTGATCGGCAGCTTCCCGCTCGGGTCGATCTTGCCGAAGATCGCGTCGGCGACTGCCTGGCCAGCCTCGGTGCTGCCCTGGTAGGCCATCAGAATCCCGTTCGCATTCTCCGCATCGGGCCCGAGGCCGACGGGACGTCCGGCGATGACGACGACGATCACCGGCTTGCCGGTGCCCTCGAGCTGCTTGATCAGCGCCTGCTGGTCAGGCGGCAGCTGAGGCGCCGGGTTGTCACCGAGGCCTTCGGCGTACGCCTTTTCGCCAACCGCCACGACGTAGGCGTCTGCTGATGTACTCGCGGCGGTGTTGCCGTCCGGCACGTAGACAGCGTTCGAGTCGTCGTTCAGGATCCCCTTCTGCACCGTGGTGCCGGGCGGGATCTGGTTAGGCGGACCCATGCAGCAGACGTGACCGGCGCCGAAGACGCCTTGCCAGCTGACGCTCCACCCGCCGAGCTGGTTCGTCATCGAGTCAGCGCTCGGGCCGGTGACGACGACCTTAGCGGACGAGGAGAGCGGCAGCGCGTTGTTCTGGTTGCGCAGCAGCGTCATCGATTCCTGCGCCGCCTGGAGCGTCCCGGCTCGCCCTGCGGTGACCGCTGCGTTGGCGGCGTTGGCGTCGACGCATGGCTTGGTCGGATCGCTGATGCACGGCTGGTCGAACAGGCCGAGCTGGAACTTCAGCGTGAGAATCCGCCGCACCGCGTCATTGATCCTCGCCCTCGAAATCGCGCCGGATTGCACGTCCTGGAGGATGGCGGACTGCCACTGATCGGGGCTGGTCACGTACATAGCCATGTCGACGCCCGCGTTCACCGCCATGGCAATCGCGTCAGCCGGGTTGGCCGCGACGTGATACGCGGTTTGCAGTGCCTGCACGTCCTGGTAGTCACTGATGACGACGCCCTGGAAGTGCATCTGGTTGCGCAGGATGTCCGTCAGCAGGTAGTGCGACCCGGTCGCGGGAACGCCGTTGATGGAACCCGAGTCCACCATGACAGTCCCAGCTCCGGCGTCGATACCACCGGCGTACGACGGAAGGATCACGCTCTGCAGGTAACTCAACGGCAGCAGCGCCTCGTTGCGATCGTGGCCATTGATCGACTGTGAGTAGCCGGCGAAGTGCTTCACCGTCGCCGTCACGCCCAGCGAGCCGGCTGGACCGCGTGCCTGCATGCCTTGGATGTTCGCGCCGCCCATTGCCGCCGAAAGCACCGGCTCCTCGGCCCAGGTCTCATATGTTCGTCCCCATCGGTTGTCGCGGGCCAGGTCCTGGACGGGAGCGAAGACCCAGTTCCAGCCGGTCGCGCGGACCGCATCAGCGGTCGCGGCTCCGCCGGCGCGAGCCATCGATGGATCCCAGGTGGCACCCATGCCGATGGACTGGGGGAAAAGGGGCGCCTGCCACGGATGGCCGAAGCCATGCACTGCGTCAACCCCGAAGATCAACGGGATGTGCAGCCGCGAATTCTGGATCGCGTACTTCTGGATCATGTTGTACTCGTTGGCCCAGTCGTAACCGGTGTTACCGGTGCCGCCGTGGCCCGTCGTATCCGGCGGATTGTCCGTACCGCCGGCGAGCAGCGAGCCCGTGTCGTTATCGACCAACCACGTCTTCATGCAGTCCTGGTTCAGCTGGGCCCAGCCCTGGCTGCCGCATCCGCCGGATGGACCGGTCAAGTTGTCGACGAGTTGCTGGTCCATCTGGCCCACCTTCTCGCGCAAGTTCATGGCACCCAACAGGGCGTTCACCCGCGCCTGAATCGGCTTGTGGCTATCGAGCCACGGAGGGCTGGCCGGGCTTGCGGAAGCCGCGACGCCCTGACCGATGAAGGCGGCCAGCGCCGCCACCAAGGCGCCGACAGTGACGATGAACACGGCCCTCCTGCGCCTACGCATACGGCCTCTGGCATGCGGAGTGGACATGACTGTACCTCCTGAGGTTGGGGTTAACCGCGGTCTGTGCCCTCCGTCGCCCGAGATCACGTGGCGGTAGCAGACCTTGCCATCCAGGCATTGCCGAGCGGCTCATCTGTTCAGCCCGACAGCACGTCGTCGTCTGTTGCGCTGCCTTCAGCGAGCATCGCGCGTCCACAACTTTGGAGCGCGCGTAGATGATCCAGATTCGCGTCCCAGGCGAGCTCCCGTGGAGGGGACGAGTCGTGGCGGTGTCACTGTGGACGTCGAAAAGCTCACATACCAGCTCATCGAGCAACTGCGTCGCGCTCACCGCTGCCTCGTCTAATCGCCGATGCGGGTCACCAGAGCAACGCCTAGGACACCAGCGGCCGCCGCGTGATCGGACGCACCACGCGTGGCCACGGTCGAGGTACGGACATCTTCGATGCCGTCATCGAGCTGGAACCTCTCTCACCACTCGTCCCGACCCCGGGTGGGCCGGCGGGGGAGAAATACACCCGCAGCGTTCGGCTGTCAAGCGGCAGAACAGAAATAGACATAAGCCTTTGAGCGGATTAACTCTCTATGCTCCAACTCGCGATGCGAGCGGGCCCTCCTGATCTGTCTCCTCGCCGATTGCGCACACAGCAGCAACTGCTCGGCGCCATCCGCCGACATGCCGGCATAACGCGCCGGGACCTCAGTCAGCTGACCGGCCTCTCGCGCAGCGCCACCGCGGAGGCCGTGCGGGACCTTCTCGACCAGCGCCTGATCGCCGAGCGGCGAACCGAGAGCGCTGCCGGCGGTGGGCGCCCATCGGCCCTGCTCTTCCCTAATGCACCCGAAGCGCTCGTTGGAGCAGTCGATTTCGGCCACAATCATGTATCGGTCGCGGTGGCAGACGCGGGCGGCCGGGTGCTGGCCGAGGACCATCAACGGGTCGACGTCGACCAGCAAGGCGCTCACGCCCTCGACCAGGCCGCCGCGTTGCTCGCTGATTGTCTGGACAAGAAGGGCCTGGCCGCATCCGATCTGGCCAACGTCACGGCTGGGATACCTTGCCCGCTGGACGCCAGCACCGGCGTCGTCCGGTCACCCACGATCCTTGCTAGCTGGGTCGACCTCGATCCAGCCCACGAGTTGGCAGCCCGCACCGGACGACCTGCGTTCGTGGACAACGACGCGAACATGGGAGCCAGAGGCGAGCAGCGATTCGGCGCCGCGTGCGGATGCCAGAACTTCATCTACGTCAAGGCCTCTCACGGCATCGGCGCCGGGCTCGTACTAAACGGCGAGACCTATCGCGGAGCCCTCGGCATCGCCGGCGAGATCGGCCACACCCAACTGCCCGACGCGAACAGCCTGTGCCGCTGCGGCAGCCGCGGGTGCCTCGAAAGCGTCGTATCAATCACCGAGGTGAAACATCAACTCGCACTTATCAGCGCGCCGACGCACACGAGAAACGCTGAGCCCTCACTCGCGGACCTAAGTCGTGATCCCGCCGGCTCGCGCGTCGTCACCGCCGCGGGTCGCACGCTCGGGCGAGTTCTCGCCGACATCTGCAACGTCCTGAACCCCGAGGCAATCATCGTCGGAGGGGAGCTCAGCTTCGCCGGTCAGCCTCTGCTCATGGGAATCCGTGAATCGCTCGATCGCTACGCCCAACCCGCCGCGGCGCAGACAGTCCGGCTCCAGTTGGCCGACCTGGGTCTGCGGGCTGAGCTCA